>JBAUOG010001000.1:0-3482 GCA_049579625.1 Bryobacteraceae bacterium | reverse complement strand
TGCCCGTTTCGTCCTCGATAGATTTCATCGCCGCTGCGGGTGGTGATCTTTGTCTCTCCGGGTCGCGGGCCGCGCTGGCCAAAGCTGTAATTCTTATTGGTTGCGGTAGTGGTGGCAGTCCCGGTGGGGCCCACTTTCGCGGTAGGCCCAATGGCGCTCGGTCCCGCGCCAGACCCGATGGGACCCACTTTCGCGTTCGGCGCACTGGGGCCAGGATGTGTGTTGGGCACAGCGGGGCCAGACGTCACCACAGGACCTTTCGCTGGAGGTTTTGAGCCTGCCGGTGTTACGGTCGGCTTCGGCGGGGCTTTGGGCGACGCTTTCGGCGGAGCAACCGCAGCCTTCGGTGCGGGTCTTGGCGAAGCAACTGCGGCCCTCGGTGCAGGAGGCGGCGGAGCCTTGGGCGTGCTATGGAACGAGAATGAGATATGAACTCTCGCCGGCTCTTGGGCCTGGATCGGCAGAACGCCGCACAGGAGCAAAGTCGCGGGAGCCCCAATATGACTAAGTACGTTTTTCATTTCAGGTCTCCTTTCGACTGGCGTCCGGTTCGAATCTCATTAGGTTCTCCGGTTGCTTTGCCGTCACTGAGATGCAATCCGCCGCCCACCGACGGCGAGGTGTGTCCCTCACCGCAACGAAAATCTATGTTTGTGAAATCACTGTACGTTGTTCGTTTTGCTTGATTATGGGTACCGGTCTGCTGAAACATTTTGGATAACGTTCGTGGGACCTGATGCTTTTTCGAGGCGAATGTTATCGATTGGCCATGAAGCGCACTCTGGGTTTCTCGTAGCCCGCGCCAGCACTCCCAATTCGTACGCGAATAAGCGGAAGTTTACGGGACGAAGTTATGCTCGGCGTTAGTGGAAGGATCATACGACTCGATTCCGGGTACTAGCAAGTTAGGGCGCCCCATTGACCGTGCCATCGCAAAGCTCCGTCAGCCATCGAACAGATCCCCAAACAGCCTTCTTCGCCGTCGAACTCGTCGGCCGCTGGACGCTGGTTCCTCCGTCGAGTCGCGCCACGCGTACGATCCTCCCGTCTCGATCGAAAACAGCAGGATTCGATGGTCCCAGAGCAACCACAGATAACCGGCCGCCGACAGCGGGTGCTTCCGGCTCGTGATTGTCATATCCGTCCTATCTGCACAACGGAAAATGGGTCATCCCGCTGCTCGTGCAGACAACCGCCAACGTTCCCCTGCATCTCTAAGCAAAGGAACCGGGAACACCGGTCCCAACCGTTTACCAGCGGCTAGTCGGACTCCTCGAAAAGCGTCGTTGAGCGCGACGGCATCCAGGTCGAGATCGGGAGGGAATCAGGTAATGGCATCATTGCCGTTGCATGCGTGAGCACGCCAAAGGCCTGAAAGATGACCTCCGCCCGACGACGCAACAGTGGATTCGATGCACCAGCACTGCACGGCGTGCTGCAACTCGCTAGGCTGAAGCTGTTCCAGATGAGAGCACTTCTAAGGGGCCGTGAATGTCCCACTCCTACTCGACTTTGGCGATCAGGACAAGGGAGACTATTCGGTTATCAAGCAGTTTCGCCCTCATCTCGGTCCCATCCTGCCACTGCACGATCACATCGTCGCCCCGTTTCCTAAATCTCGAGCCGTAAACTCGCTTTAGATCGTTGAGAGTCTGGCCAAGTTCGAGTCCGCGGCCGGTCTTTGTCATCGGGTTGGGATTTCCGCTAACATCCACTGCGTAAGCTATGTCATTAACGTTGATTGTCGCGTGAATCAGGGAGCCTCCAATTTGCCAGACGATCTCTCTCGCCTCTTCGGTCTTAGGATATTTCTCGTCGCTCACTGGCCTGCCAAGTCTTTCCAAGAGGCTGGAAACCTTGGATTCGTGTATGTCTATTCCGCAAAGCGTACTCTCGGCCGGACTGCGCGCTACGAGCCGGTCCGGGAGATGATCGGCAAAAATAAACAGCGGAAGCAAACAAAGCAGAGAGAGGCGGCGCATACTCAATTGCGTTGGTTACGATTATTTTGCACGAGGACTTGAACAAGCGCGTCCGATGACATTGTCTGGGTAATAGCAGCCATCGCCTCCTCGGTCGTCCGGATACAACCCATTGTGACGTGCTCGGGGCCGATGCCACGTTCTGGTGTTAGATCTGGAGTAGTCTTTCGGCCAGCATGAACGCCGACGCCATCATGATTAGTCACTCCGAACCGAACAATGCCAAAGGTTCCGTACTCACCCTCAACCGAATCGTCAGAGGGGTCGTGGCGATGAGGACTGTGCATGTCCACTACCGAATAAGGGCCGTTCGGCACAAAGCGCAGCGTGGCACGGCTGTCAGTTCGATTGTTAGCCGGCCACACGCCCAGAGAGTTGCCATCCTTGTCGTTAAGCGTAATTGTGTGGGTTATGCCGTCAAAAATAATTCTTGACATCGTTTTTTCTCCGTGACGAATTATATCCCAGGGGCGAGGCAGGTTTGAGGATTTTGGGGATGCTCGGGCACGGCACCGGATTGGTCCGGTCCAGAACTCAGACGACTGCTACTAGACCGCACCTGATCGCCAGCGTTTCATTTTTCGAGTGCACTCTCCCCGTCGACAAACGCCTCGCTGCTCAAACATTCTTTGCTTGGCAGCCATCGAACTCTATGTAGCCTTGCTCAACCGGCTGACCTAGGGCCGTCGGGCGGTGATCGACTCCAGTCCCGCCATGCAAGCATCTGCTTTACGTACTCCACACTTGTTCGCGATGATGCCGGTTTCACCCGGGCGAGCCATGGTCCGTGAGTGCGAGCGGATTCGGGTGCAATCTCCGCTTGCGAGTCGCTGCCGCCCATTCACCGTGCGGCTTTCGGCTCAAGGCCGCTTATTGCCTACGAAAGCGATTTGGCCATCGGCGAGTTTCTGGCTTCCATTGTGGAGGCGGCGCTGCGGCTCTGGCTTTGTCCAATGCATTCCGGTCTCGCCCCGGCCGGGCGGCGCTCCCATCCGGACGCTTGCGGACCTTTCTGGCTCTATTACAAGCGTGGTGTTGAGCGGGGTCGGGCAGCGCGCCGTTTCCGCCATGATGGACAAAACTCTAAAGGTCTGCGATCTTGAAGCCGGGAAAGTTTTGACGACTTTTTACCTGCGCCGCAGCCGCGCGATGTCTCAGTTCCTGCGGCGTTTGCACTCTCGTCGTCGGCGGCCATCTCGGCCTAGTTTTATTTCTTCTCTCTTGTCCTCTCTCCCCCGCTGCCGCGAGAAAAGGTAGGTGGCCCGGGCAGTCGGTCTTTGTGAATCCTGCGAAATCTGATTGGCCTAAAGTCGGTGCCCTGACACGCCACGCGACCGAGCGGCTGCGTGCAGAACCTGATTTGAATAGAGGATGACATGACGATCTCCTCCTCGCGGTTAGAAATTTGCAATCAGGACAAGAGAGACGGTGATCAAGCAGTTTCGTCGGCATCTCGGCCCATCCTGCACTGCAAGGTTACATCGTTGCCCCGCATCCTGA
>JBAUOG010000999.1:0-11656 GCA_049579625.1 Bryobacteraceae bacterium | reverse complement strand
GTGGTAGATATTGCATAATCGGCCCCCGTTTTTTTCAGCGCGCCTTCAGCCATCGCCGCTGCCACCGGTTCGCTGACCGCGGAATGGGCGTCGAGCAGCTCTCGCGAGACGCCCAGCAGCGCTTGCTTCTGCTCGTCGGTATAAGTAACGAATCCCGCCAGGAAGAAGTCGGAACTACCCGCGTGTTCGGTCAGCCGGGAGGCGATCATGCCGCCTGTGCAACTCTCCGCCGTAGCGACAGTAGCTTGGTGGCCACGCAGCAGGCGGCCGACCACCATATCGAGCGTTTCTTCGGGATCAGTGGTGTAAACCCGGTCTCCGAGAAGCTCGGCAATGGGGTCGCCAACTTCCTTCAGTAGGGCGCACGCCTCGGTTTCCGTGGCGCAGCGGGCCCGCAGATGAACAGACAAGTCGCCCGGTGCGGAAAGCACGGTCGTGACGGGGTTCTCGTACTTCGAGTAGACCGGAGCAATCAGTGTGTCCAGGTCGGATTCGCCCATGCCGGCAATGCGAAAGCTGCGCACCCGAATCACCTGTGGCGGAAGCAGAGCGCGCAACCGGGGCACGACTTGCTCTGTCACCATCGGCTTCAACTCATGAGGCGGACCCGGGAGCAGAAAAAGCCCGCCGCGGCCGGCCGCGCAGAACTGTCCAGGCGCGGTCCCGTGAGGATTCGGAAGCGCTTCGGCGCCCTCGATGAGGTAGGCTTGGCGGCGGTTGATCTCCGCCATGCGCCGTTTGATCTGTTCGAACCGGCGGATGAGAACCGCTTCCTGTTCGGCGGAGAACGAGAGTTTTCTACCTAGCGCAGCGGCAGCCGCATCGCGCGTCACATCATCCTCGGTGGGTCCAAGACCGCCGCTTAGAATGACAAACTCCGAACGCTCAAGCGCTTCGCGAATCACTTGTTGCAGACGAACACGGTCGTCACCCACAATCTGTTTGCCGACCACTTCGAGACCCAGGGCGTTCAATTGCTCGGTAATGAACAGCGAGTTCGTGTCAAGCCGCTGAGGCGTCAGCAACTCACTCCCTATCGCGATGATTTCAGCGACCGGCTGAGGCGCCGCCGCCGTCGGCTTAGTGTCGGACACGATGTTCTTAGGGAAGTAGTAAGCCTGTCACACCAACGTCGGCCCGAAAGAGAGCGCTATGTGTGGCGATAATCAGAGCCCCGCCCGGTGCGAACGCCATGCCAACGATGTTGGGGCCCGAGAGGAACAGTTCGGGTTCCGGTGAGGCGCCGATTGTTTTCATACGAATCACGCCGCGACGGCCCTTAAGAGACGCAGCCACGTAGAGATTACCAGAGTCGTCAAACGCCAGGCCCTGTGGCCGGCCAAGCCCGCGATGAAACGTTTCCACTTCCCCGGCGGTGGAAATCCGGTAGACATTGTCGAAACTCGATGTCGTAGGTCCCGTGATGTACAGATAACCATCCGGCGCGAAGGCCAGATGGTATGCGGCGATAGACGCCTCCAGTGTGGCGAACACATAGATCTGCCGGCTCCGGCTGATCTTGAAAATCGTGCCGCTGCGATCGCCGACGTAAAGGTTCTCGTCTGCGTCGAATGCAATGCCCGTGGCCACGCCCATGCCCTCGACAAACACGGACGTGTTGCCGGTTGGAGTGACGCGATAGATGATTCCGTCGAAGCGGCTGGAGACATACAGCAGACCTTCGCGATCGAAGGCCAGCCCGGTCGGATTCATCAAATCGGTAACAAACGGCTTGTTCGTGTAACTCGAGTCAATCTTGTAGATGGAAACCGGCGACTTCTGACCGCGTGATCCGCTGAAGGTCGTGTAGATGTTTCCTTCCTCGTCCACAGCCGGACTTGCCACAGGATGCAGGCTGTCGGCAATTGGCAATCCGACGATCGACTCCCAAACTTCGCTCTCGAGCGGACCTGAATGGACCACGATTTCGCCGGTCAGCGCCCCATCCGGGACCCTGGCAATGATGTGGTTGTCCGAAGCGATCATCAGGGACGCCGGTTCTTCTGCAATCGTGACCCGGGGATGGCCTTCCATCGCAAAACGCTGGCCTCGAATCTGAAACTCGCCGTTGGTGATGGCGGCGGCTGGTTCTACCGCAGTTATTGTGGGCCGTAGAGCGGCCTCTTTTCGAATGGCCATAGCTAGAAAAGGTTGAGCCTTACACCTATATACAAGATAAGCGCAGCGTATCCGCCGGCCGCCAAATCATCGACGACAATTCCCACACCTTCCGGCAACTTCTCCAGATTCCGCACCGGCCACGGTTTCCAGATATCGAACAACCGAAACAATATCAGCCCAGCCACCAGGCTCTTCCAATTCCATACCGGCGCCGCCAGAAGCGTGACCCACTGCCCCAGGACTTCGTCGACCACCACGATGCCAGGATCTTTCTTGCCGACGTGTCGCGCTGTCATGGTGGCCGCCCATATACCGGGCAACAATATCAGAAACACCAGAGCCATGAGAGCGTACCGGCCCAAGCCGAAGTACGGAAGCGCCGCAACCATCAGCAATGCGGCAATCGAGCCGGCCGTGCCGGGCCCCCAAGGGAAGTAGCCACACCCAAACCAGGTTCCAATCACAAGCGCAAGCTTGGTCACTGATCGCCTTTGTGTACGGCTCATCGAAACCGTCATGAGCAGGGTCCGTTCACCCCCGCCTCACCGGTTGCCTTCCCCGCCCCACTCGTCCCCGCGCTCCACCTCGAGGTCGTCATCACCCTGCTCCAATGGCGCGGGAATCACATACTTTTCTGACGCCCAGTTGCCCAGATCGATAATCCGGCAACGATCGCTGCAGAATGGCATGTAGGGGTCGTCCCATGCAACTTGCTTTTTGCAGATGGGACAGCGAATAGCCGGTTTCGAATCAGGCATACGGCGAGGATCTAAGCGTGAGGGTTCGACGAGATGCGAGCGGCCGGATGCGACCGGGGAATGGATGCGTGGGAGGCCGGGTTGGACGAAAGAATCTGAAATGGATTCGTGCTTCCCGCGGAATGAAACTGCTCCGGTGAATCGATCAGTTCGCCCACCAGGTCATAGTCGTGCGCCTCGGTAATTCGCAGGCGACGCATTTCTCCCACCTGCGGTTCCGCCGGGCCAAAATCGTTGATGTAGCAGACGCCATCGATTTCTGGAGCCTGCGAAGAAAGCCGCCCTTCCCACAGCAGATCTGTCTCGCTCGACGGCCCTTCCACCAGAATCGGCAGTTCCTGCCCAACCATTTGCTTGTTGCGGGCTTTTGAGATCCGGCGCTGAATCGACATCAAGCGACGCTTGCAGTTGTAGATCACGCGCTGATCAACTTTGCCCTCCAGATGAAAACTGCCGCTGGTCTCCTCATCGCTGTAAGAGAATACGCCCAGCCGGTCGAATTTCGCCGCCTTCACGAATTCGCATAACTCTTCGAAATCGGCCTCGGTCTCACCTGGGAACCCGACGATCATGCTGGTCCGAATCGCCACACTCGGAATCGTCCGCCTAACTTTTTCAAGCAGCCTGAGAAAGATCTCTCCGTTGGCCCCGCGCTTCATGCGTTTCAGCACGGAGGCGCTGGCATGCTGTAGCGGCATGTCGATGTATTTCACTAGCGCTTCGTGTTGGGCGATTGTGTCCAGCAGCTTTTGCGTCACCCGATTCGGGTAGGCATAAAGGAAGCGCACCCACTTCGGCTGCTCGGTCGGTATTCCGGCGAGGCGCTCCAGCAGTTGCGCCAAACCGTCTTTCAACCCCAGGTCTTCGCCGTAACAAGTGGTGTCCTGACCGATCAGGTTGATCTCACGCACGCCCATCGCGAACATCCGCGTCGCCTCGTTGATCACGCTCTCGAAGCGGCGGCTGCGAAACTGTCCGCGATATTGCGGGATAACGCAGAACGTGCACGGGTGATCGCACCCTTCCGCGATCTTGATGTAGGCGGAGTGTTTCGGCGTTGTGAAGACTCGTGCCGTCAAATCGTGGTACAGATACGGCTCAAGCGGATTCTGCTTCGGCTCCAGTCCTTCACATAAGGCCGTGATCTGATCCAGCTCATTGGTTCCCAGGACGGCGTCGACCTCCGGCATGTTCTTCCGGATATCGTCGCGATAGCGTTCCACCAGGCATCCCGCTACCACCAACCGCTGCGCTTTGCCCGTTTTTTTGTACTCGGCCATTTCCAGAATCGTGTCGACCGATTCCTGCTTCGCGGGGTCAATGAAACTACACGTGTTCACGACGATGACATCGGCCTCCGAGGGTTGCGGGGTCAACTCATGGCCGCTCGAGACAAGTTGTCCCATCATCACCTCGGTGTCAACCAGGTTTTTGGGACAGCCAAGACTTACAAAGCCGATTTTCAAGTGGATTTCTTCACGATCCGGAGTGCCGGGGATGGCCGCAATCAATACGCGCGGCAGTCTTCAGGATAGCAGGAAGACGGGCCTAATTCCGGGTTTTGGCGACGCAAATCTTCTCCTCACCGTTCATAGGGATTCGCAGCATGCCGGCCCGATCCGCATGGGTGGAGGTGGTTTTCTTGGCTTCGACAAACGTGATCCTTGTGTTAGGCTTCAGACCCCAGGCCAAGAAAACGGGCGCATTGGCGCCCAGCAGCTTAGGCACTTTCGGCACCTCCAGGCACCCGGCCCGGAATGGAAGCAGCGTAAGGTGACCGGCCTCGAGTGGTTTCTCCCGCCAACCCGCCGGGCAATTCTCGTCCGCAACTGTGCCGGTCTGCTCAGGGTTTGCCGCGGCCGCCGAGATCCGTATCCAGCACGAATCTGGTTCCCACGTGGTGCGCGCATACAGCAATCCAGCATCGGGATCATACGCCCAGGGATCGAGGTTGTAGAAGCTCAGGCCGGGCAAGTAAGGGTCAGCCCAGAGAAGCTCGTAGGCGATACCGGGGCCTTCGCGGATCACTCGCGGATCTTCCATGGCCCAGCCCTGGACATACTGGGCGGAGGCGAGATTCGGATCGATGCCGATAAGGGCAAGCGCCGCGGCGCGCATCTGCCAGGAGGGTTTTTCCAACTGTCTTGGATGGAGCGACAGAAGGTATTCAGACGGCAGATTCTGGAAAGCCACAAGATGGTCGGCGCGTAGATCGATGCGGGTGTTTTCGCGAACCACCTCGAGAATTTCGCAGAGAGCGTACACTTGCTCCGGATCGCTGAGCCAGGGGCCATCGCGCCGCGCCAGAATGTCGACGACGCTGTTCCACCACGTCTCATAGCTGCTGAGAAAGGAAGGACCGAGAACTGTTTGTAAAAACAGCAAATCGCGATAGTGCAGCGGATCGAGCCCGGCCATGGATTGCGCCGCGCCACGCCCGGCTTGCGCCTGACTTGCTTTCAGTGCCGCGGTCAACAACTGGCGCCTTTGAGGCTCCTTGAACTTATCGGCACACCAGTCAGTGACCAACGCGACCTGGCGTGCTTCGCTCGGATGATCCTGCGCCCACTGGACCGCTGCAACTCCAGCGTTTTCGTCGTGAGTAATCGCGTAGTACAGCGCCAGTTCGAAGCCGCGCTGGGGCGACTCCGGCGAGGAGTTGATGCGGCTTTCGAAATTGGTCCAGCGCTCTGTCTTGCGCGCGCGGTCGCGACTAAGCCGCTTCAGTTGCTGCGCCGTCAGCAGCAGCTTGGGTGAAGCGTCATGGTCGGCCTGAAGATTGGCGCAAAGCGGAGTCGCCGCCGCCAATACCAGAATCAGAACGGCACATTGCGCCGGAAGGAATCGCAACCCGTCATTCTTTCACACAGGCTATCGTGGCAGCTCATGCGCCGCGCAGGCCGGGTGAGTCTGGAGCTGTTGCGCGTACGACGCGTGGCCGAGCGCCGGTCCCGCGACTGGCTGTCGCGGCCAGTTTTTTGTGCCATTTTCATCTCTGTAATCTGCCGGGAACGCAGTCCGAACAGCCTGTTTTGGGGGTCTGCGCCCCGAAAAGGGAAGGTTTCTTAATGATTTTAATCCGCAAATCTACGAATTCAGGTAGTGACTGTCTGGCACCAGTCATGCTAGATTTATTTGCGAATTGATGTAGTTCTTTTCAACCTGACCCTCTGTTGCAAAGTCAGGAAGCGGGCAGGGAACGGCTTAAAGTAAGTAGTGCTTGCGGGAAGTCGAAATTTATTGGCTTTCAACGCAGTTCCCTCGTCAATCCTGAAATTGCACCAGAGGGCATTTTTTCTTTCCACGCGCTGCGTTCCAACGTGGATCTCCACTCCTATACAAACCGTGTGGAACCACTTGGCTAGCCAGTTGCAACAAGATTCACATTAAGTGCTTCGCCGCGCTCACCAGACGAGTGTTCGCGTTCGTGGCGATTCGCTTGAATCGGGCAAGTAGACGGTATGGCAGTGCTCACAACGATAGAACTCATCCAGCGCACCGACCGCAGCCACAACTTCCGCGGATGGATGGTACCAGCGCTTGAGATGGCCTGAGCAGAGCTTGCCTTTCGCGTTGAGCTCATTGCAAGCGCGCATGCGAGGCTTGCGGCGCTTGACCTTGGTGCCGCTGGCAAGTACTTGGATGACGCCTGAATCGGCGACCGGATCAGTCCGCGGGTATTGTGTCTCTTCGCTCACTTGCTTCCAGGATAATCGCGAAGACACCCAAGTTACCGCACGAAGACGAGCGGTCCGCAGGTCGACCCGCTCGGTTCGCCACACTGCGGTAAATGGCCATTTTGTGATGCCGGGACAGCAGAAGCGCTTTGATACGCTAGGAGTTCGCGCTGGCGGCCGCTCGATGAAAGGCGCCGGCCGGGTGGCCATGCCGGTCCGGATCAGTGAGACCTACGTTCTTCGGACCTATCCCTTTCGCGAGTCGGATCTGATAGTGAGTTTCTTTACCCGCGACCAGGGGAAGTTGCGCGGCGTGGCGAGACGGGCGAAGCGGCCGAAGAGTAATTTTGGATCGGGGCTGGAACGGCTCTCACGGGTGAATTTGTCGTATTCGCAAAAGGAAACGCGGGAATTGGTGGATTTGAATTCGTGTGACTTAGTGCAGTCGCAGTTCGATCTGTTGAGTGATTTTGAAGCGGGCGTAGCGTTGGATTTTGTGGCCGAAGTGAGTGAGCAGATGTTGCCGCCGCATGAGCCCAGTGAAAAGTTCTTCCGGCTACTGACCGCGACTCTCGATTACATGCGCACCAAAAAGCCGGGCTGCTTCTGGGAAGCCATCACGTACTTCTCGCTGTGGGCCACGCGCCTTTCCGGGTTTCTCCCTGACCTGCGCTCCGCCGACGTAACCACGCGCGCGGGAAGGCGACTGAGCGCCGATTCCGTCGAGCTTGCTGGTCTGATGCTGCGGCATCACCTGACGGATCTGCCGGTTCGGACCTGGACCAAAGATACGGCGCTCGATTTGCGGCGCTTCCTGATTCGCGAAATGGAGGAGCATGTGGAGCGTCGCTTCCTGACGCCCGGCATGCTAGAGGCGCTCTAAAGCGAGTCTGACCAATCCCCAGATGGAATACTTCCAAGACACCGTTTTCAAACTGAAGCGCTACTGGGCGGACCGCGGGGCCATCATCCAGGAGCCCTATGACGTCGAAGTAGGCGCAGGCACCATGACGCCTGAGACGTTCCTGCGTGTGCTGGGACCAAAACCATACAAGGTGGCGTACGTGCAGCCGAGTCGCCGGCCAGCTGACGGACGCTACGGCGAGAACCCGAACCGCCTCTACAAGCACCAGCAGCTGCAGGTCATTCTGAAGCCCACACCGGCCGATGTCCTTGAACAGTACCTGGGCAGCCTCGAAGCAATCGGCATCGACCTCAAGAAGCACGACATCAAGTTCGAGGAAGACAACTGGGAGTCGCCGACGCTTGGCGCCTGGGGCATCGGTTGGCAAGTGATGCTGGACGGCCTCGAGATTACACAGTTCACCTACTTTCAACAATGCGGCGGTATCGATCTGGAACTGGTCCCGGCAGAGATCACTTACGGCCTGGAGCGTATCGTGCAGTTCCTTCAGGGCGTTGACAGCATTTACGACATTCAATGGGCGCCCGGCTTCAGCTACGCCGATGTTCGCTTGAGCGAAGAACAGCAGTTCTCCGTGTACAACTTCGAACTGGCCGACGTCGCTGGACTGTGGCAGGGATTCGAACTCAATGAGAAAGAAGCCCAGCGCTTGATCGATGGATTTCGAACCGCTCTGAATGCTAAGCACGATGTCGCGCGCTATCCGGTGCTGGCGGCGTACGATCACGTGCTGAAGTGCTCGCACCTGTTCAATCTTCTGGATGCGCGAGGCGCAATCAGCGTGACGGAGCGCGTAGGCATCATTGGCCGCGTGCGGAAATTGGCCGTCGGCGTAGCGGATGCGTGGGTGACTCAACAGGCCGGGCCCGCGGCCTCGAAGGAAGTCGCGTAATGGCTGACTTTCTGCTCGAGACCGGCGTCGAAGAGATTCCCGATTGGATGATTGAGCCCGCCCTGGCGGACCTCCACGCACGGTTCCAGAAGCTGCTGGACGAGGCGAAGCTAGCCGGTAGCGTGTCCTGGACCGACGCGACGCCACGACGGTTGGTGTTGAAAGCGGCGGGGCTGGTGGAGCGGCAGGCGGATTCGGAAGAACTGGTAAGCGGGCCGCCGAAGTCGGCTGGCGCGGGCGCGGCGCAGGGCTTCGCGAAGAAGAACGGCACCACGGTGGACAAGCTGGAAACCGTGACTACCGACAAGGGCGAATACTTCAGCTTCCGGAAACAGGTGAAGGGCCGTCCAACCGGCGAGATTCTGGGCGAGGCGCTCCCGGGGATCATCACGGGCCTTTACTTTCCGAAGACCATGTATTGGACCGGCAAGGGCGGCGCGCGGTTCATCCGGCCCATTCGCTGGATTGTGGCGTTGCTAGGTGCGGACGTGGTCCCGTTCGATGTGGCGGGCGTTCGAAGCAGCGACACAACATACGGCCATCGCATTCTTGGCGCCAAGGGTCCAATACCGGTCACGATCGAGAACTACGAAGAACAGCTTCGCAAGAACTTCGTAATCGTGAAGGCCGCCGAACGGCAGCAGCGGATCGAAGCGGCGCTCGGCAGCGACGTTGAGCCCGATGCCGCGCTGCTGAAGACGCTGGTCTATCTCACCGAATGGCCCACACCGATTCGCGGCAGTTTCGACCCCGCCTACCTGGAGTTGCCGAAGGAGATTCTGTCAACGGTGATGCGCCATCACCAGCGCTACTTCTCCGTGTTGAAGACAGATGGATCGCTGGCGCCGGAATTTGTCGCGATCACCAACACCGACGGAGATCCCGACAGGCTGATCCGGCAAGGCAATGAGCGCGTATTGCGCGCCCGGTTCAACGATGCGCGGTTCTTTTGGAAGGTGGATCAGCAGAAGAAGCTCGCGGACCGGGTCGATGATCTGAAGAAGGTTACTTTCCAGGCAAAGCTGGAGAAGCCCACCTACTGGGACAAGACGGAGCGAATGGTTGACCTGGCGCGCCAGTTGGCGGCGGCGCTAGGAATTGAGCCAAAACAGGAAGCCATCGCGCGTGCGGCCTACCTCGCGAAGGCCGACTTAACAACCGACATGGTGAAGGAGTTCACCGAATTGCAAGGCGTCGTCGGTGGGCTGTACGCCAAAGTGCAAGGCGAGTCCGAGGCAGTCGCGACCGCCATCTATGACCACTACAAGCCGGTCAGCATGGAAGACTCCATCCCGCGAACGGTGGAGGGGCAGGTGGTCGCCGTTGCCGATAAGCTGGACACCCTGCGTGCTTGTTTTGGCGTTGGGCTGATTCCCAGTGGATCGAAGGATCCATTCGCGCTGCGCCGGGCGGCACAGGGACTGGTGAAGATTCTGTTCGAGGGCGAACTTCCTCTTCACCTGCCGTCCGTGGTGGGCGACAACCCGGAGCTTCAGTCCTTCCTCGACGATCGGATTGGAAACTATCTGCGCGAGATTCGGCACTATGCCTATGACGAAGTAAGTGCCGCCATGAGCGTTTCCACTCCGCACCTGGCTGATCTGGAG
Organism: Bryobacteraceae bacterium; assembly: GCA_049579625.1. GTDB lineage: Bacteria > Acidobacteriota > Terriglobia > Bryobacterales > Bryobacteraceae > CAJCIT01. The sequence continues at coordinate 1,676 of JBAUOG010000999.1, read as the reverse complement.
CGGCGGATCGCAGCGTTGCAAAAAGTCCGGGCCACGCCTGATTTTGAGCCACTCGCCGCAAGCTTCAAACGCATCAAGAACATCCTCAAACAGGCCCAAGTTACATCAACTGCTCCTCCGGATGAAACGCTGCTCGCGCCAGGTCCCGAGGGAGCTTTGTACGTCGCGTTCACGCGCGTTCGTGAACAACTGAAGACGCATCCCACCTATGAGGCCAAACTTGAAGCCATTGCTTCGCTGCGGCCGGAAGTGGATCTCTTCTTCGATAAGATTTTGGTGAACGACCCGGACGAAAAGGTACGGCGGAACCGGCTGGCTTTATTGAATAGCCTTCTTACAGAGTTCTCGAACATCGCCGACTTTTCAGAAATCGTCCCAAAGGCTGCGCAGTGATCAAAGGCGCGGCCACAGCAACAGTTAGCACAGTCAGGAGACTACACTGCATATGAAGAAATACGTTTACTCGTTCGGTGGTGGTACAGCCGACGGCGACGGCAAGATGAAAGACATTTTAGGCGGCAAGGGCGCGGGACTTGCGGAGATGAGCCGGGCCGGCGTGCCCGTTCCTCCCGGTTTTACGATCTCGACCGAGGTCTGCACGCTGTTCTTCGAGAACGGCAACAAGGTTCCCCAGGAAGTGGACGATCAAATCCACAAGGCGCTTGCCAAGCTCGAAAAGCAAGTCGGTAAAAAGCTGGGCAATGTGGACGATCCGCTGCTGTTGAGTGTCCGGTCGGGCGCGAAGTTCTCCATGCCGGGCATGATGAACACGATTCTCAACCTCGGCCTCAATGACCAGACGACCGAAGCGTTGGTGAAGAAGACCGCCAACCCCCGCTTTGCCTATGACTGCTACCGCCGTTTTATCCAGATGTTCGGCGAAGTGGCGCTGCATGTCGATATGGCGAAGTTCGATCACATCTTCGATACGCGCAAGCACAAGGTGAAGGCCAAGCTCGATACCGATCTGAATGCGGATGATCTGAAGGCGATCATCGAGGACTACAAGAAGCTGGTGAAGAAGGAAACCGGCCGCGACTTCCCCCAAGATGCGGTTGAGCAACTGATGCTTTCCCGCGATGCGGTGTTTGGTTCCTGGAACACGCCAAAAGCCATCTACTACCGCCGCATGGAGAAGATTCCCGATTCCATTGGCACGGCCGCCAATGTGCAGACGATGGTGTTCGGCAACATGGGCGACACGTCCGGCACGGGAGTTGGCTTTACCCGCAACCCGTCCACCGGCGAACCCAAGTTCTACGGCGAGTTTCTGGTGAACGCGCAGGGCGAGGACGTGGTGGCCGGCATTCGCACGCCGCAACCGATCGAGGATCTGGCGACCGTGATGCCGGAAGCATACAAGCAGCTCCGCGAAATCACAACCATGCTCGAAAATCACTATCGCGACGTGCAGGACTTCGAGTTCACCATCGAAGAAAGCAAGCTGTACATGTTGCAAACCCGCAACGGCAAGCGGACTGGTCCGGCTGCCGTGCGCATCGCAGTCGACATGGTGGAGCAAGGGCTCATCAGCAAGAAAGAAGCCGTGTTGCGCGTGGCGCCGTCACAGCTTGACCAGTTGCTGCACCCGGTGCTCGATCCTATCGCACGCAAGAGTCTGAAGAAGATTGCTACCGCGCTTCCGGCTTCGCCCGGCGCAGCGGTGGGCATGGCTG
>JBAUOG010000998.1:0-4415 GCA_049579625.1 Bryobacteraceae bacterium | reverse complement strand
AAGAGCACTGACGGCGGCGCAAGCAAGGACAGCCAGTCGGACGATTATTTTGTACGGGACGTCTTTCGAAAGGGTCAATTGTGTGTTCCACTGGTGACCAAGTTGCATGAACCCACGGAGAAGGTCTTCATTTCGAGGTGCTCGTCGTATGTTCACCCGGCACAACGGGCCGACGGCGCGGTTATAACTAGCATGCCTCTCACCATCGCTGCCACGCCCTTTTGCACCTGTAGCTCGGCGTGAAATGCATGCAAGTGAATTCCTTGTTTTGCGACCATGGCTTTCCGGATACGCTGAGCACTTGAATCGTCGGACCGAAGGAGTTCACTTACATCTTGTTTCGTGTTTCTATTTCAGGACCTGTCTCGATTGCGGCACTGCTTCAGGGGTACAACCCCGCGCCCTGGCGCCTGCACAATCCAGTTCTCCGTTGTGGCTCCAGCCACATGACAGTCCTTCGGGTTTCGGTTTCCCTCCGGAGATTACCGGCGATCGCCTTTTTTCCAACCGCAGAAAAAACCTCCTGTGACTTGAACCATCGGTTGGCCGCGACAGGAAGCATCGTCTGGCCGAAGCTGTGTTGAAAGCCCTTTTGTTTTCAGTCAACTGATCTTGACCAAATCAGCGATAGGAAGCATCGATTGGCCGGAAGTGCAAAATAGGAAGCATCCCGTGGCCGGGAGCGCAAGTTAAGCGAGAATACCGGACCTGTGCTGAAATAGAAGAAGAGCTGTATGAAGACAAAGAACTTGTCCATCGCAAACGTTAATTTCGAAGACGCCGAGGAGATGGCGCGTTTTCGAGAGGAACGAGATGCTCTTCACGCGGAGCGGAAAAGCGCGATCATTGCCGATTTCAAGCGCAATGACGATCTGGATGAACAGGGTCAGTGGGTCTTCAAGAAGCCGCTGCCGGAAGATATGCAGCCGGATTCCCCTGCTGACTTCAAACATTAAAGAATGCCGCCCCGCATGGTTGTGGTGGCCGGGCCTCCGGGTAGCGGCAAATCCACGTTATTGCGGCCAGACGAACAGTCACTGGCGTACTTCAACGCGGACGAACGGGCGCGCGAGCTAAATCAGGGCTCTGGGCATAAAATCTCACCAGAGATCCGCGCCGTCGTAAACCAAGAACTCGAAACCTTTATCGTGAGCCACATTCACGACCGTCGGAGTTTCGCTTATGAAACGACGTTACGGACCGAGATTACCTACGAACAAGCACGGCTCGCGAAGGCGCACGGCTTCCAAACATCTATGGAATACGTTGCACTGGCCAGTGTGGAAGAATCGATCAATCGCGTTCGAAAACGCGCTGAACGAGGTGGTCATTCGGCCCCGCCTGAGCGAGTCCGCGAAATATACGAAGCGAGCCTCAAGAACTTGCCGCGAGCTCTGGCAGAGTTTGATTACGTGGCGGTGTTCGATAACACAGACATCGAGAACCAGCAACAGCCCGCCTTGATACTTGAAACGTTAAACGGTCGCATGCTCACCCTCGCCTCGCAGGTGCCGGAATGGGTCGCAAACGCACTCCGTGGTACAGCTTATGAGCTAACGGAACGGCTAAAAGCTCAAGTGCGGGCCAGATCCCAGAGCGGCGGTAGTCTCTGATAAGCGCCAAAACTGTTCTCCTTCATCGAAACGACCCCAAACAAAACGATTGTTTCTTGTTTTGATCTGTGTCAATGTATATGTGTACATAGACACAGATACATGCCGCCAAAGGATGAAACACCCGAACAAGTTAAGGAATGGTTTCACACGGCCCTTCGCAAGATCTGGCCGCTAGCCGAGGGGTCACTATCCCTTCGTAAAGGAAGTTGTATCCGAAAGAACTGCAAAGCTTGCGAAAGCGGAATCGGCCATCCGAGCTATGCCCTTTATGGCCGCCATGCCGGGAAGCGCTTCTCGATCTATGTCCCAGACGAGTTGGCTCCCGAGGTTGAGAAAGCACTGGAAAACGGACGCCGGTTTCAGGCGCTGATGAACGAAGCCGGCATCAGATACCTCCATGCTTTGAAGAGACGCGCCACTGTCAAATCGCGCGCCTAAACCGTTTTGTTCTCACTACCGCCCAGGAGGCGCCGATGTTTGATCAGCATGGTTTCTTGACTTGGTCTTTGCGGAACGGATTATCCGACCAGTCCTGCTCGACGATTGACTACATCCGCAAGTCCGAACCCTCCCGGCGCGTTGGCGGAGGGCGGCACAATGTAACGGGGCGCTATCCCAGCAAGAAGATGGGCGTGACGATTCAGTTCGAAAGCCATCGCGTCGAGTTGCCCGCGATCTACGAACTGGAACACGATGCCGATGTCATCGAGTATTTCGATCAAGCTCCCTCCATCAAACTCGACTACAGCTCCGCCGATGGCAAGCGCTTAGGCGTACTCCACACACCAGACTTCTTTGTGATCCGGCAGACTAGTGCGGGTTGGGAAGAATGCAAGACGGAAGAGGATCTTCGAAGGCTCGCAGCGCACAATCCAAATCGATATTGCCGGCGACAGGATCGCTGGGTTTGCCCTCCCGGAGAAACTCATGCCCAGACTGTTGGCCTCTACTATCGGGTGCGTTCTTCGAGCGAGATTCACTGGATGTTCCAACGGAACATTCAGTTCCTCGAAGATTATTGGAGAAGTACGAAAGTTGTGTCGCCAGCCTCACGGGAAAAGGCGCTGGCGCTGGTGGCGGCCACGCCAGGTATAACGCTCCAGGCGGTCTTCGATTCGCTCAAAGAAACCGTAAGCCGCGATGAGATCTTTGCGCTGCTCGTCTCCGCGGACATTTACGCCGATCTGTACGCGGCATCCCTCGCAGAGCCAGAAAAGGTAGCTCTCTTTTCGGAACAGCTATGCGTGTCCGCCGCCTCGCGCAACATCGGCGCTACAAGCCGCATTCCATTGCCACTGATTCTAAAAGCCGGTCATTTGCTGAAGTGGGATGGCAACGCTTGCTCGATTGTAAACGTTGGAAAGACCGCCGTGAGCTTGCTGATGGAAGGACGAACGCTCATGGAACTTCCACTCGACACGTTGGAGGACACTATCAAGCAGGGCCGGGTGACAATCGCGTCTCAAGATCTGTCGAACCCGAATAGCGACCACGTCCAAATGCGGCTTTCACAATCCGGCGAGTCGGATCTCAAAACTGCGACTGAACGGTGTGGCATTGTTTCTCGCTTCCTGCGCGGCGAACGGGAGTTTTCGGTTCCAGCGCGTACGGTCCGGCGATGGGCGGCAGCCTATCGAACAGCAGAAGATCAACTGGGCGCCGGCTATCTCGGCCTGCTACCCGCACCGAATGCCGGTAATCCAGTAAGCAAGTTACCAGAAGCAACGCGCTCACTGATGATGGAGTTTCTGGAAAAAGACTATGAAACTTTGAAGCAGAAGACGCAGTATGCCACCTGGTGCGCTCTTCGCCTGGCGTGCGAACGGCAAGGAATCGTTTCGCCAAGCTTCAAAACGTTTTGTATCGCCGTTCGTCAGAGGCCGGGATTCGAGCGAACACTAAAGCGGAAGGGCCCGCGCGCCGCATATCAACATGAGCCATTCTATTGGGAACTTGAACAAAGCACACCGCGACATGGCGACCGTCCCTTCGAGATAGTTCACATCGACCACACGCAGATGGATGTGTGGGCGGTTTGTGCCCAGACGGGTCGCCCACTCGGCCGGCCTTGGCTCACTCTCATGACCGATGCCTTCTCCCGGCGAATCTTGTCTATATATATGACATTCGACCCGCCGAGCTATCGTTCCTGCATGATGGTTTTCCGGGAATGCGTGCGCCGCCATTCCCGATTTCCGCAAACCATTGTCGTAGATGGCGGGAGGGAGTTCCAGAGCGGCTACTTCGAAAGTCTGCTCGCTCGTTGCGAATGCACAAAGAAATGCCGTCCACCGGCGAAGGCCCGGTTCGGCTCTACTTGCGAACGCCTCTTTGGAACGACCAACAAACAACTGATTCACAATTTGCAGGGCAACACTCAGATCTCCCGTCAGGTGCGGCAGGTGACCAAAGGCATTGATCCGGAAAGTCAAGCAATCTGGCCGTTGAAGGAACTCCACCAGCGTCTTGTCGAATACGCATACGAAATCTATGACACGGTTGATCACCCGGCGCTTGGGCAAAGCCCCCGTGCTGCCATGGACGACGGATTTCTTCGCAGCGGCATGCGGCTTCACCGCATCGTCCCATACGATCAGCAGTTCCACATCCTCACCCTGCCAACCACTCGAAAGGGAACCGCGCAGGTTTCCCTGGGACGAGGCGTCAAGATTCATTACCTGCATTACTGGTGTGAAGCATTCCGCGATCCGTCTGTCGAGAACACCAAAGTGGCTGTTCGCTACGATCCATTCGATGCAGGAACCGCCTATGCGTTTGTGAACAATCAATGGACGGAAT
>JBAUOG010000997.1:0-11278 GCA_049579625.1 Bryobacteraceae bacterium | reverse complement strand
GTCCAGTCCTTGTGATTCTCGATTCCAAGGGGGATCTTGTACTTGTCGAGCAGCGGGAGCGCCGCCTCAATCGACTTGTGTGCCGCCGTCACAAAACCTTGCCAGTCGGCCAAGGTCGAAAACGTCTCATAGCGCCGGCCGCTCAGGTAGCCTGCACGCAACGCAGTGGCGCCGGCTTCCTTGGCATTCTGCAGGGCGTGCTCAAAGGCTGCCGTGTCTCCGTCCTTCGGCAGCGGGACCATCCCTTCCACATACATTCCCAGTTCTTCGGCCCGAGCCCGAAACTTCCCGAGATCGCCAGTCAGCGACGTCTGTACTCCCGCAGCGCCGAGTTGGTGACAGTGCTCCAGCAAAAGATAGGCATCCTTGGGGCGCCAGAAGCTCATATAAGAGGTGTAGGCGATACCCATTTTGGTGGGTGCCACGCCGGTAGTGCCCTGCTGGCCGCGGAGCATCGCCGCCAACGCCAGCGGAGCGGAGGCAGCCTGGAAGAAGGTGCGTCTGGTCATGAAATCAGCCCTTTCAATACGTCGTCCCAAGGCTTGCGATAGGGGCGGACCAACATGCTAGATGCTTGGGCGTCGCCGACGATCTCCTCCTTTTTGGGATCCCAGTGGATCTTGCGGCCGGTCCGCAACGAGATGTTTGCCAGGTGACAAGTCGTGGTCACCTGATGGCCGCCCTCGATATCGGAGATCGGCCGCTCCCGCGTCTTCACGCAGTCCAGGAAGTTGCGCGCATGAAGATCGAACTGTTGGGCGCTCGAGCCGGGTTCCTTCATCGCCTCAACCCAGGGTTCTGGCTTGATCGCCTCGCGCTCCGGGCCGCCGGCAGGATGCCCTTGAAACACCGGGATCGCGTTGGCGGTGCCGATTTTCATATCAGGCACCACTTCAAAGCCCGAGCGGCCAATGACCAGGCTTCCCTTCGTGCCGAGGAACTCCAGACCAACGCCCGCGCGCCGTCCGGCACTCGCCTCACGGATGGAGTAGACCGCAGTGAAGCCCGGGTATTCAAACACGGCATCCTGCGTGTCGGGCGTATCGCCAAGGCCCTTCAGCACCAGCCGTCCACCGCTGGAGGAAACTGCTTGCGGCCCTTTCACCTTCATCACCCACTGCGCAATGTCGAGTTCGTGAGCGCCCAGGTTCGTCATCTGTCCGCCCGAGTAATCCCAGAACCACCGGAAATGGTAGATGCCGCGCATTTTGTTGTAGGGACGTTTCGGGGCAGGTCCCAGCCACATGTCGTAATCGAAGTCGTTGGGCGGCGCCGAATCCGGAGGTGAACCAAACCCCGGCATAATGTTGCGGAACGATGCGGCCCGGACGCTCATGATCTCGCCGATATAGCCGGCTTCGAGTAACTGCTTGGCTTTCTGATAATGCAGGCCGGAGCGCTGCTGCGTTCCAACTTGCACGACACGGTTGTAGCGGCGAGCCACATCGATCATCCAACGGCCTTCCTTCTGGAAGACGGTCAGCGGCTTCTCGACATATACGTCTTTGCCCGCCGCACAAGCCATCATCGTCATCAGCGCATGCCAATGATCGGGGGTGCAGACCACCACCGCCTGCAGATCCTTGTCCTCAACGAGCCTTCGGAAATCGGAATACGCCTTGGCTTTTCCGCCACAGGCCGCCACGCCTTGCTCGAGCCGCGGCTGGTAGGCGTCGCAGATCGCCGCCATGTCGACGTCACTTTGATTTTTGAAGTCGTGGACGTGCTGGCCGCCGATCAATCCGAAACCGATAAAGCCGACCTGGACGCGGTCATTGGCGCCTAGCAGTCTGGAGTACGACGCTGCCGCAATCGCACTCAGGCTCACCGCGCTGCGGCGTGTGATCTGCGGCACATGTGAGCTGCTATTTGGTTTGTCTGTTTCCATGAGTTGCGTTGCGAGATCGCTCCATCATATGTCGAATCGTTCCTATGTAACCGTTCTATTTCGTTTGTCGCGAGAAGCAAGTCACCATCACCACCGCTGACGTCAGGGCGAAGAACGAGAGCATCAAGAGAGCCAGCGTCATGCTATGCGTCGCATCGCGAATCCTACCCACCATAAAGGGGCTTACGAACCCCGCAAGGTTACCGACTGAGTTGATCCAGGCGATTCCGACCGAAGCGGCCGTGCCCGAAAGAATACCAGTAGGCATGGACCAGAAAGTCGAATACGCCGCTGCGATTCCTGCGGTCGCAATCGTGAGCGCCAGCAAACCCAACGCGCCGGATATGCCGGGCAGGGCGGACAGTGCAAATGCCACGGCTCCCACTAGGCCAGCCAGCGCGACGTGCCAGCGGCGCTCGCCCGTGCGGTCTGAATGATGCCCGACAGACACCATAACCACCGCTGCCACGGTCCAGGGGATGGTGGTCAACCACCCGATATACCAGGGATCTTTCGTGAGCGTCTCCTTGACGATCTGCGGCAACCAGAGTCCGACTCCGTAATTGCCCATGGTGAAGCCGAAGTAGACGAAACACAACAACCACACCTTGGGGCTTCGGAATGCGTCGGCCAGCGTGTGATGGCTATGGCCCTGCGACAGCTTTTCGGCCTCTTCCGCTTCCAGGTTGTGCAGCAGGATCGATTTCTCCTGCTCGGTGAGCCAGCGTGCCTTCCTTGGCCCGTCCGCAAGTACCAGCAGTGTCGCCACGCCCGCCAGAATAGAAGGAACGGCTTCAAAAAGAAAGAGCCACTGCCAGCCGCGTAAGCCACCAACTGCCGACATCCTGCCCAGCAACCAACCCGAAATCGGCCCCCCGATTACGCCCGAGAGCGGCACGGCCGTCATAAACGCGGCCACCATCTTGGCCCGGTACTGCCGTGGAAACCAGAAGGTAAGGTAGAGAATGACTCCGGGAAAGAACCCCGATTCGACCAAGCCGAGCAGGAACCGGATCGCATAAAACTCGTTGGCGCTTTTGACGAACATCGTGCAGCCTGACACGATGCCCCAGACGATCATGATCGGGCCCAGCCAGTACTTGGCTCCGATTTTTTGCAAAGCCATGTTGCACGGTATTTCGAAGAAGAAGTAGCCCAGGAAGAAAACGCCCGCGCCCGTTCCGTACACGGTGTCGCTCATCCCCAGGTCCTGCTGCATTTGTAATTTCGCGAATCCGACGTTCACCCGGTCGATATAGGCGAAGACGTAGCAGAGAAACAGAAACGGCATGAGCCTTCGAATTACTTTGCTGTAGACAGCCCGATCGAAGGCATTCAGTGGCTGGCTTCCTCCGAGAACGTGGCGCAGGCTGTCAGCCCGGCTGTCCGCCTGCTGAGCCGAGATTCGTCTCGGCTTTTCATCGGCGGGGATGAACGGCGGCCGCTCATAAGGGTTTCGTTCAGACATGATGTCTTCTATCGGCAGAAGATACGGTGCAGCCCGTCACTTCGCACACCAGCCGCCGTCGATGACAATGTCCGTACCCGTGATGAAGCCTGCGTCTTCCGAACATAGATAAAGCGCCAGCGCGCCCACCTCTTCGACGCGTCCCCACCGCCCCATGGGAATGCTCGCGATGAACTGCGCGTTCGTTTCCGGATTCTGCATCACCGGGATATTCATCTCGGTGCCAAACGGGCCAGGGCTGATGCCATTCACAGTAATGCCGTCCGCCGCAAGCTCCTGAGCGAGAGCGCGGATCAAGCCCAGTAACGCTGTCTTGCTGGAGGAATAGGCGCTCCGGCCGGGCAGAGAAACATGGCTCATGATGGAGCTCATGTTGATAATGCGACCATAACCGGCGCCTTTCATGTGCGGCACAAACGCGCGGCACATCAGGAAGACACTGGTGAGGTTCGTGTCAAGAACCGTGCGCCACTCGTCCAGGGTAAAGTCAATGAGATTCTTGCGAATGTTCATGCCGGCGTTGTTGATGAGAATCTGTACGCTTCCGAGCTGTGCGACGACTTCTGCTTCCAGCTGCAGGACACTTTGCTCCTGGCTAACATCGGCTATGAACACGCTGGCCGTGCCGCCCGCACTCTCAATCTCGGCCTTCACGGCGTTCAACTTTCCAACGTCTCTGGCCACCAGCGCGACGTGTGCGCCGGCGCCGGCGAGGGCCATCGCCATCGCCTTGCCGAGGCCCTTGCTCGCTCCTGTTATGAGCGCGGTCTTACCCGCGAGTTTTCTTGCGTCACTGCCAGCCATCGATTATTCCCCCACTCTTCCAACAAGGTGGTCGCCCCGTCTTCCCTGAACCGCGCGCGTAAGTGTCTGTGCGAAAACTTCAGCACAGAGCCGCGCGCGTAGCTCTCCGCCTCGGAGCAAAGCAAGCGGACGTGGCACAGCCTTCAGGCTGTGGGAGCCTTTTTCAGCAGCCCGTCTAGAAATTAGATCATGCCTCGAAGGATTAGCCTTTCAGCGTCACGTGGTTGACGACATTTATCGGCGAACCGCCCCTCAGTGTATCTGCAATGTTTCGAGCGGAACTGGTGCGCATGTCCACGATCGCCTGCTGGGAGTAGAACGCGATGTGCGGCGTCAACAGGCAGTTCGGAAACTCCAGCAATTGAGCATCGAAGGCAGGCTCTCGCTCTACCACGTCGAGCGCGACGCCTGCCAGATGGCCCGACCGCAACGCCGCCAATAGGTCGTGCTCCCGGATCACCGGTCCACGAGCCGTGTTGATCAGGAACGAGCCGCGCTTCATCTGCTCCAGTTCTACGCGCCCGATCAGGCTGCGCGTCTCATCCGACAGCGGGCAATGTAGTGAGACGACTTCCGACGTGCTGAGCAAATCGTTCAGGCTTCGGCAGCGATCCACCCCGAGTGCCTTCTCGTATCCGCTCGGAACGTACGGATCAAAGAACTGAACCACAAAGCCGAACGCCTTCGCCCGTAACGCCGTCGCAGTGCCGATGCGGCCCGCTCCCACAATGCCGAAGCGCTGGCCACGCAACCGGCGTGACGATTCAGCAATCCGCCATTGCCAGGCACCTTTGCGGACATCTTGGAGGGCGGGGAAGACATTGCGTTGCAGGGCCAGCGTCAGCGCCAACGTGTGATCGGCCACTTCCTCGGTGCCATAGTCTGGCACATTGCACACAGCGATTCCCAATTCACGTGCCGCAACAATGTCCACGTTGTCGAAGCCGACTCCATTGCGCACCAAAATCCGTAGTCTCCGAAACCGGCGCAGTGCTGCTGCCGAAATCTGGGGGAAGTGACTAATTATCACCGCATCCGCGTCGCAGACGCTATCGGGCAGAACACTCTCATCGGCCGTCCGCACCAGGGTTACGTCAGCGATGCCCTTCAAGACTTCTGCTTCGATGCCTACGTCCTCACACAACGGAAACACTTCGGCATCGATCAGGTAAACGCGATACATGGCTGGAACCTCGAAACCATAATCCTACCGGAACGTTCGAGAGCCACCGTTGAGCTATACTGCCAGTACCCAACGATCAACTTCTGATGCCCAGCCTGCGGACTCGGTGAGTACGTGGTTTGGAAGGAAAGCTAATGTCGACAAGCGCGCAAAGTTCCGAAGCCCCTCTGAAGTTACATACCTACCCGAAGGGCAACACCATCGTGGTTGAGTGCAGCGGCAAGCTACTGTCGAATGTATCTTCCGTCTTCCACTCGGAGATAAAAGCCCTCTTTCCGCAAACCAAGTGCATCGTCCTCGACCTGACAAATCTCGTCCAGATGGACAGCGCGGGCCTCGGCGCCATTGCCGGTTTATACATCGCCGGAAAAGGCGCGGGTGTTCGAATTCAGCTAATCAATCTGAGCAAGCGAATCCGGGAGTTATTGAGTCTCACCCACATCCTGGCGTTATTTGAACCTGTGGGCGAGCACTGCATACGGATTGATTAGGGCGACCCGCACGCCTGGCGTCAGCCGTCAGTCCCTCTAAAATGCTTAACCTGAAAAAGGGAAACAACCACCTTCGCATGCTAAAATCAGGGAGTTTGGGGCCGGTAGCTCAGTTGGTAGAGCATCGCACTTTTAATGCGGTGGTCGCGGGTTCGAGCCCCGCCCGGCTCACCAACGCATCCTCTTGAAAGGTGGCTGGCGGGGCGACAACGAACGGGCCTCTTGGGTTACAGGCAGCGTTCAAATGCGAAGCCGGCAAACGGTAATCGCGCATCCCGCCTCGCGCGAGAATAATTCAATGTCTGAAGAAGATTTAAAAGCAGAGCTCGAGAGAGCGAAGGCGGAGATCGAGTCGCTGAAAACGCGTCGCAACGCCTCCACATCGATGAAGGTGAGCGAAAAGGGCGCCCTTTCTGTTTATGGCTTGGGAAGATTTCCCGTCACGCTCTATCAGGAACAGTGGACCAAGTTACTGGCGATGTCCGACCAGATCAAAGCGTTTATCGTGGAGAACAAGGACAAACTCAAGGTCAAGGAAAGCTGACAATTCGGCGCACGCCAAAGCTTCGGTACCGAACCGCGCGCCAAGCGAACCCGCTTCGGAGCCGTGACCGTCAGGGAGCGGACGTTACTGTTCCGCAAAGCCTACTGAGCCACCGCTGTAGCTCTCCGCCACGGAGCCAGGGAGCGGACCCCGTCGTTATCCCCGCTGCCTTTCAGCTGTGCGATCCCGTCCATGACGGCGGATCACTGGCTGGGAACGATTCGTCCGAGGTCTCCTGCACCAAATCGAAATCCGTTGTTCGCGTTTCAGGACGGGCCGGCTGGCATGTACCCTTGGAAACCTGCCGAAACACTACGACAACGCCGCAACCTAGCGCCATGCCGCTGAGCCAAAGCAGGCAACGCTTTTTATCAAGTCGCATCTTATAGTCAGGTTATCGAAAGCGTTTGTGCAGCGGGAGCCTGGCACCCCTGGCAAACATGCGATGCCGGAGGACGAACCATGGACAATGCAAATGTGCGTCTCATGCGCGACAGCCTTGGGGAAGTGATGGTTCCAACGGAGGCTCTGTACGGCCCGCAAACACAGCGAGCCATTATGAATTTTGCTTTCAGCGGGTTCCGGTTTCCGCGGGCGTTCCTGGCGGCACTAGGCTTGATCAAGCGAGTGGCCGCGCAGGTGAACTCCGATTTGGGATTGCTTGCCCCTGGCATCGCGGAAGCCATTAAAGCCGCGGCGTGGGAGGTCGAAAGCGGGCAGCACGACACGCACTTCCCGATTGATATTTTCCAGACCGGCTCCGGCACCAGCACCAACATGAACGCGAATGAAGTGATCGCGACACTGGCCTCCGCCCGCTGCGGAGAAGCGGTGCATCCCAACGACCACGTCAACTTGGGGCAGAGCAGCAACGACGTAATCCCCACTGCTATACACACCAGCGCCGCCGTTGAAGTGAGACGTTGCCTGCTGCCGGCACTCTCTGAACTGGTCGCGGTTGTGCAGTCGAGGGCCTCAGAACTGGATGACCTTGTGAAGACCGGGCGTACGCACCTGATGGATGCTGTTCCCATCACCATGGGGCAGGAACTTAGTGGTTGGGCAGCGCAATTGCGTTCCGCGGTCGAACGCATCGAGTCAACCCTGGCGCGCGTTCTTGAGTTGCCCATCGGTGGAACCGCCGTTGGTACGGGGTTGAATACGCATCCACGCTTCGGGGAGGGCGTCGTCGCTGGTATTCGTCGCGACTCTGGGCTGGAGTTTACGCTGAGCCGCAACTTCTTCGCGGGCATCAGCAGTCAGGATGCGGCGCTGGAGCTGAGTGGCCAACTACGCGGACTCGCCGTATCTCTGCTGAAGATCTCCAATGATCTGCGGCTGATGAACAGTGGGCCTGTCGCCGGGCTCGCGGAGATCTCTCTTCTCGCCTTGCAGCCCGGCAGCAGCATCATGCCCGGCAAGGTGAATCCGGTAATTCCCGAAGCGGTCGCGATGATCTGCGCCCAAGTGGTGGGCAACGATGCTGCCATCCTCATGGCTGCCCAGTCCGGAACCTTCCAGCTCAATACAATGCTGCCGTTGATCGCTTGGAATCTACTGAGCAGCATTCAACTCCTAACCGAAGCGGCGCGTGCTCTCGGAGCGAAGGCCATTGCCGGCTTCACCGTGAACACTGCCAGGATGACGGAACTCGCTGCGAAAAATCCGATCTTGGCGACGGCCCTTGCGCCACGGATCGGCTATGACCTCAGCGCAGCGATCGCCAGAGAGGCTTTTCAGTCCGGCCGAACCGTGGCTGAAGTGGCGCGGGAAAGAACCTCCCTGACGGACCAGGAACTGCTCGAGCTCCTCGATCCGGCGAAAATGACGCGGAACGAGATCTCCCCCTAGGGCATCTTCACGTTCGACACGGTGATCGTGTCGCCATTCAAGTCGCCGGTCAACTGTACTTTGTGGCCGAGGTGATCCTTCACCGCATCGGCGTTGGCGATCTTCAGCACCTTGCCGTCACTGGTGACAAGCACCGGAGCGGCTCCGCCCTTTACACACTTCTGCACGCAGGCCGCCGACTTTTCGGAAGCATCCAGATGCTTGGCTCCACAGTGTTCATCAGAGATGGTGCCTGCCCACGTGTCGGCATAGGCGGCCGTGGCGGCGAAAGCAATCAGAATAGCTAGCTTCTTCATTTCATTATTTCTCCGGTGGGAAATCTTCAAGGCGTTATAACTCAACGCTCCTTCCTTCGTTATACAGAAGTATTTCGGTCGTGAATAGAGATTTGAAAGGCGACTGGTAGTTTCACCTGTCTTCTGATGAGGATTTACCTACCAATCCATTCAGTGGCTTTCTATCATGATGAGGACCGGCGCAAATTAGACGAGGAGAAACCGTGTCGAACGACGCTTCTAAAACTGATGCTCAAAGTGAGCGGGACCAAGAGGACCAGATCCTGAACGAAGAGGACGACGAAGAGGAAGAACTAAGACGCCGGGATAGAGAAGAAGACGACGACGATCTCCACAGCGATGATTTAAGCCCGCTGGGGTAAAGCTTCGGAGCCGTCTCAAAAGCTCCAGTAGATCCCGGCATGAGGCACAGGAACGTACACCCGCATTGTTGAAAAAGGTGTTGCCACAACCCTCCCCGTGTTTTCAGAGCGTCAGAGTCAATCAAGTGCGAAAACTCCAGCACGAGCTCAGCGTGAGCGCAAGAGACACACCGCAATGATTAAAAGGATGCGCCATTTTCATCGGAGCGGCGCTCCTCAGCTCATCGGGGACACCCCGGCCTGATGTCATGCTTACTTCCAGCGTCTAAGAGCGCCGGCGGAGCGCCAGCTCGCCGTGCGCGCTGTGGGCGTGTCCCCAAACGGGACAAAGCTCGTCAACCGCGGGCTTCCTAAGTCCTCCCAGCCAAGTATTCTCAGAGCAACCGCGCGCCTAGCTCTCCCGCGCGTAGCTCAGCGTATCGGAGCCAGCAAGCGGACATCTCGACTTCTTCGAAAGGCCCTGAGCCGCGACCTGACTTCGAATTAGATCCGCGTTCACCGGCGTGCCTCCGCGGCCATAATCTCACTTACACCGGAGATAACGGCAACGAACCCACCGCGCATGCTGCAGTCGCAGACAACAAGTGATTTACCCTATTCAAAGGAGATTGCATGCCACGACAGGTTCATTTCGAGATACCCGCCCAGAACCCGCAGCGGGCCATCGATTTTTACACCACTGTTTTTGGCTGGAAGTTCACCAAATGGGAGGGCGGCCCCATTGAGTATTGGATGGTTGAAACAGGACCCGCATCCGAACCTGGGATCAATGGTGGTCTCATGCCGCGACAGCATCCGGAACAGCCCTGCGTTAACACGGTCGCCGTGGAGGACCTCGACAAGACCGTCGAGACGGTTCTCGCCAATGGCGGTTCCATGGCGCTGCCGAAGATGCCCGTGCCTGGGGTTGGCTGGCTGGCCTACTGCAAGGACGTGGACGGCCACATCTTCGGCCTCATGCAGAACGATCCGAACGCGAAGTAATCACGCCTCGGCATTAGCCTCCGGCGCGCCGGGAGCGCACCGCCGGCGCATGCCTTGCCGGAACTGCTCACGCTCCTCCGGCGTCATCTGTTCCCATCGTTCCAGCGAGTGCCGCCAGCGCGTGGCATGATTGGGCCGTCCGCGAAATCCCCCAAAGAATATCCTGCCCAGGATCAGCAGCCCTACTGCCTGCCAGTAGCCGACCGCTTTCAGGCCGAACACAGCGGGCATCAGCGAATTCCACAAAAGCATCACCACGAAACCGAACACAGCCAGGGCAATCATTGCGCAGATGCCCATCAACAAGAACTTGACCGGTCTTGGAACGTTCATTCTTCTCATGTCACTCTCCTTTATCGCTTTGCGAATTCGTCATAGATTACCTGCAAATGCCGGCGTAGCTGAAGCACGGCCGAGTGCTTGCGCGAGAGCAGCGTGTTCAGGTTGACTCCGGTTGCGGCGCTCAGTTCCTTGAAACTTCGGCCCTCAATCTCATGCGCGATGAATACGTCGCGCTGCTCTTCCGGCAACTCCTCCAGCGCGGCTTCCAACTCTTCCATCAGGAATGCTCGAGCGTAGGCGGCCTCCGGTCCGGCGGCGGCGGAAGGCAGCAGCTCTTCCAATCGGAGTTGCTCTCCGTCGTGCCAGTCTGCTCCAAAATCCTTGTCGAAAGCCTCGGGCCGCTTCTTTCGAAGCAGATCCACGATTCGATTGCGAGCTACCCGAAACAGCCATGCTCCAACTTGTTCCACCGGGTGCATGAGCCGGTACGCTTCGACGAGTTCGTAGAACACGTCCTGGAGAATGTCCTCCGCATCACGCTCGTCACGAACGCGCTTGCGGATGAAGTTTCTCAGGCGGGATTGTTCCCGCTCGATCGCCTCGGAGATCCGTCGATTTTGATCGGCGGCCAACCGGTCTGGGCTCAGGACATCCTCCATCTGCTGGTGTAGACGGATGAGCGCCCGAAATATTTGACCGGGTGGTGGGGCTGTGCGCCCCCGCCCGCGCCGGTCGCCCACGACTGGCCCTTCGACCCTAGGAATCTTCGGGCAAAAGACACCACACCCTATAATTGAGCAGTTGCCGCTGGGGAATCGCGGCTGGGGAGCGGATTCAGCAGTGTGAACAATCTCGAATTCACTGTTCTTGTTGCGCTAGGGTCCCTGCTTGCTGGATTCATCGGTGCTCTCACGGGGCTGGGAGGCGGCGTTGTCATCATCCCGATGCTGACGCTGCTATTCCATGTCGACATTCGATACGCCATGGGAGCTTCGCTGATCTCCGTCATCGCGACGTCCAGCGGAGCTGCATCGGCCTACGTGAAACAGGGTTTCTCGAATGTGCGCATCGGAATGTTTCTCGAGATTGGAACCACAGCGGGCGCAATCACCGGAGCGATTATCG
>JBAUOG010000996.1:0-3530 GCA_049579625.1 Bryobacteraceae bacterium | reverse complement strand
CTTCACGTGCCTGTTCTCGTTGGCCGATCTCTTCGTAGACTCAACTGCAAAAGTCGAATCGATGATTGAGGTGGAAGACCCCGTGTCGATAAGGAAGAGCCCTATCGCTTTTCCATTGACGGCCGTCGGGATCATCAAGCTGTGTCCGAAGCGGAACACCGGCGTGAAGGTTTTTTCGTCGTCGGAAATGATTCTGTCATAGCCTTGTGGCTTGGGCGTTCGCTCAGGCAGCGGCTTTAGGTGAATCGATAGCCTTTGGAAATCGATGGTTACCAGATACTGCGCGAAGAAATCGGCGCCGATGAGGCCATCCTGCTCAACGACGTTCCTTCCTTCGATGGCTTGAACAAAACATGTTTTGTACTCGATGGAACCGACTTTACACTTATCCGCGAAAGCGCCTCTTACCACCTTGGCGCCCTTCTCGCCTATGCCGTATGCTTCGGTCTGCCCCACCAACTTCAGGCCCGCTTTCTCGGCGGCGCGCTCGCTGATCACCAGGCCGCTCGCGCCCGTGTCAAATACCAGCTTCAGCGGCTTTCCGCCGTTGAAACTAACGTCCAGCGCGACGCCCTGAGTGGAGCGCGGATCGCCGAGAATCGACAAATGCAGATTGGTCTCAGCGATCGGTTCCACCGGTTCACAAGTCTTTCGGCCATTCAACTCGCTGGCCACCGCCATCCCGAACTCCTGAGCCATCTGCTCATCGGCGTTCATGTCCTCATTACTCATCTTGAACTGGCCGGCAAGCTCCTTACGCCGTTGAGGTGTGAGCAGTGAAAACCAGGAGGCGGCAATCTCCCATTCGCGCGGATCGATGTCGTAAGCCCGCAACAAATGGAGCCGGGCCGCTGCATACATCGAGGCACTGCGAAACAAACGGTACATCCCATAGTGGGCGTGGGCATTTGCTTCGCGGACCTTCAGCGCCTGAACATACAGCTTCTGCGCCTGGCCCATGTCGCCACGGTAGAACCAGAGATCGCCGCGCGCGGCCAATACATCGCTGGAGTCCGGAAACCTCTGGGTCAGCTGATCGGCGAGTTCTTCGGCATCCGACAACGCCCCTTCATTCACCAGGGAGGTCAGGAGATACGCCGCCGGAACGGGCTCCTCCGGCTTGGCCGCGATGGAAGTCCGTAAAAGTGGTATGGCCTCTTTGAAATGGCCGCTTAGATAAACGTTCTCTGCGCTGGGCTCGACAGCCCGGCCCGACGAACCCAAAGCCGCCATAAGCGCCAGCGCGGCAAACGGTAGCAGCACATAGCTTGGCTTTGTCCTCATGAAACGCATAACCCTCCCCTACCCCGAGGCGGCTTGATTGTTTCAAAACTCACTACCGCCAGCTACTCGCTGCCGGCACCCTTAACGCCAGCCAGCTTCCCAGGCATGTCCGCCAGAATGTACGACAGCACAGCCAGGACTGCGATGTTCCTTTTGAAATCGTCCGGGTTCACCTTATCTACTGTGTCGGCGTCGGTATGATGCCAGTCGAAATAGTGCAAGCCAACTGTCTCCGGGCTGAGTCCGGGGACTCCGTCGCGGACCAGCGGGCCGATGTCAGCTCCCCCGCCCCCGGGCGTCGCCTTCCCGGCCTCAATCCGTTCCAACAAATGGGCAATCTGCTGGCACTCCGCAAGCGATTCTTCCTGCTCGGCGCTCATCTTCGGTGCCGGAGGGGCAGCCTCGTTCGGTTGCGCCCGGCGTCTGCGCTGGTAGGGTCCGAAGCCAAAGCCCACCGGCTTCTCGGCGCCGGAATCCATCTCAATCGCAGCCACATGGTTCTTGATCTTGTCGCCCACCCAAGCCCGGTAGGCTTCCCCGCCCCGCCCTCCGTTTTCCTCATTCACCCAAAACACGACCCGAATTGTACGGCGCGGCTTGAGACCAAGCTTCTTGATCAATGCAACGGCCTCCAGGCTCGCCATGATGCCAGACCCATCATCCTGCGCACCCTGGCCTACGTCCCACGAATCCACGTGCCCGCCTAACACCACGACCTCTTCAGGTTTCTCCGAACCGGGAATCTCGCCGATTACGTTCGCGCTGTCGGCATCGGGCTCCATGTGAGCCTGCATCTCCAGATGGACGCGTGGTTTTTCGCCGCGCTGCTGCATCCGGTCGAGCAACATCGCATCTTCGATTGAAATTGCGGCCGCCGGTATCTTCGGCTGGCCCGTCAGGTAAACCATTGCGCCCGTGTGCGGTGTCTGCATGGCCAATGGTGTAATGGAACGCACCAGCACGGCCACGGCGCCCAGTTCCGCCGCCCGGGATGCGCCAAATGCTCGATAGGCCACCGTGACGCCGTAGTTCACGTAGGGTGCGTTGAAAACCACGATCTTGCCCGCTACGCCCTTGCCGAGCTTCGTCAAGGCATCAAAATCGGGGACTACCACGACATCCGCCGTGATGCCGCCCGCCGGCGTGCCGACGCTAAGACCGAGGCCCAACATATGCAGGCGCTTTGTCATGGGCTCCACAATCTCGGCCGCCTCTTGCCCGCGTACCCACACCGGCACCTTCACCGGAGGCGTCACAACATGCTCCAGCCCGGCCCTCGTCATCTCCCCCGCGCTCCATTCAATCGCCTTCGCCAGCGCGGGAGATCCGCTGAGGCGGTTGCCGATCCGGTCACATAGATAAGCCAGGCGCGCATACCCGTCCGTGTCCGCGAGCGCTGCATCGATCAGCTGGTTTGCCTTATCCCGGTATTTCACCGAGAGGTCTTCCTGAGCGGCGCAGACGGCGGCGGTTGAAGCCACGACCAAGCCGGCCGTCAACACGGATCGAAAGGCTGGGGAACGAAGTGAATAAAAGCGAATCATAAAGCCTGAAGATTACCACGGCCGCAAGTCAGACAGTACAGTCCTCGATTGAAAGCCATGCCCGGACCGGCACACCGAGTAGTCTAGAGTGTGATGTGGAAAGCCCGCACCAGGACGCTTGTTCTGCTCCTGCTGGTCACGATCCTCTTTTATTGGAAGATTCTCCTGACCCAGCAATTCTCGCTGCTCACCCAGTGGGAGGAAGTCAGCCAGGGTTATTCCTGGTTCCAGTTCTCCATCAACGCGCTGCGAGAAGGCCATCTGCCCCTCTGGGATCCCTTCACCTACTGCGGCCACAGTTTTTTGGGAGAGACGCAAACCTCCGGGTTATCTCCCTTCAATATTCTGCTCGCGCTTGTGCCGTTCAATACGTACGGCGTGCTATCACCGCAGGCATACAACTGGCTTTTCGGGTTACTCCATTTTCTCGGACTGGTCTTCATGTTTCTGCTCGCGCGTGAGTTCGGTCTTACGCGGCTTTCATCGCTCATCGCCGGCATGTGCTTTTCACTGGGCGGGTTCGTCAACAGGATTGGCTGGCCCGACATGCTCCAGAGCGCGATCTGGCTACCTCTGGTTTTTCTCTTCCTGCTTCGCGCCCTTCGGGCTCCGGCTCTACCTCGTTGCCTTTTGAACGCAGGCCTCGCGGGACTCGCAATGGGAGTAGCCGTACTGGGAGGCCGCGTGCACATGGTCATCATG
>JBAUOG010000995.1:0-5916 GCA_049579625.1 Bryobacteraceae bacterium | reverse complement strand
CGCACTGTTCGCAGGTGAGCATAGAAACGTTTGAACCGACGATTGAGTCCACTTGACATGAGAGTATGGGCGGTTTCGTGCAAAAGCATTGACTGTCCGGGTAGATTCAGGCTTTGGGACAGTCCAGATAACGTTTTCCGACCGAAGGGAACGTCCATAAGCCAGCGTTGCGTATTCTGCGGGGAGAAGAACACTTTCTTGAAAGCAGATGCTTTTGAGGAGTTTACCCAACCCGATCGGCCTTTCCGGTTACCTGCCAAGAAGGTAGCTCCGATCCGTCCTCGATCCAACGGATCTTCTGCACCCTTAAGCCCCGATCTGCAGGTCCTTTTTAAAAGTAATGGTAGAAGATACTTCACCAAAATAGGATTTCCATGAACATCAGGCTCACGCCCCCTGCCTCTGAACTGCTGCGGGCTGTTCGCTCGAAACGCGCGGAATCCGTTGAGCAGATTATCGAGCACGCCCTCGAAGCGCTAGCGCGCGAGGAACATGTCGACGTTCCGGCTTGGCTGTTGAGCCAGCTGTTCCTGAAACATGGCGTCTTCAACGATGACAGAACGGCAGTCAGTAGCGGGAGTGAGGCACTCGGCACGTTCTCGATGGACCTGACCAAAAGAGCCGACTGGGAAGCGATTAAAAAAAGGCTGGCCGATGAAGGCTTCTGACGCAGTTGTTCTCCGCGGACCTTCAGGCGTTAGTTGGCTAGCGATATTACCTCTTAACGCCCACTCCTCGGTCGAATGAGAACTGCCATCATAACTCGACCTGGAACGGCGCGTTGCTCGAAAGCGTGCCTCTGGGTATTACCACCTGGACCGTTCCGGTGGTCGCACCGGCGGGTACGGTGGTAGTGATTTCGGATTTTGAGACCACGGTGAACATAGCCGCTGTGCCGTTAAAGGTGACGCTGGTTGCGCCAGTCAGATCGGTTCCGAGGATCATAACGGCCGCACCCACCGAACCGGAGGTGGTCTGTGACTCCACGAACGGTCCGAGACCTACCGAGAGGCTAAATGCGTCCCTTGGTGGTGTTTCCCGCCGCGGCGTGCCGTCCCGTAGAAGGCCCCGTTCGTGTGTTGGACCAGCGCGTTGGGTGAGGCGCCGTCCGGGCACCCGCTGGTGGCACAGAAGCTGTAAAACGTCGTGAGCATGCCGTCTGTGAATTCGAAGACCGTCCCCTCGCCGTAGGCCCCGCCTGCGGAGGTCGTCCCGTAGAGATTCCCATCGCTGCCCTGGATTAAACCCGTGGAATTCTTGCCGTCCGCGCATCCGGTTAGTGCGCAGAAGCTGTATAGCGTTGTCAGCGTGCCGGCCTTGGTGATCTGGAAGATCGTCCCACCGCCGGTGGCGCCGCCAGACGGGGTCGTTCCGTAGATATCCCCGTTGTCGGCCTGGATTAACGCCGTGTTTGGCCCTTTGCCGTCTGGGCACCCGGTTTGTGTACAGAAGCTGTAAAGCGTTGTCAGCGTGCCACTCGCGGTGATTTTGAACACCGTCCCGCACCCGCCATTACCAGCACAGCCGGTGCCGCCGCTGGTGGTCGTCCCGTAGAAATCCCCATTGAAAGCCCGCGTCAGCCCCGTCATCGGCAACGAACCGTCGGCGCAGAAGGTGTGTAACGTCGTGAGCGTGCCACTCGGGGTGATTTGGAAGACCGTGCCACAACCATAGTCGATCCGCCAGTCGATCGCCTTGATTGACCCGCCATAGGTCGTTGTCCCGTAGAAATGCTTATCCGGGGCCTGGATCAGCCCTACGCCATATGGCTGTTCGCCGTCCGTGCACAGGATCCCTTTGCCGTCGGGGCAGAAGCTGTATAACGTCAGCAGCGTTCCGCTTAGAGTCATTTTAAAGATCACTCCGCACTGGTTCGGGCAGAAGGTATTATCGCCGGCATAATACGTCATGCCGTAAAGGTCCCCATTGGCGGCCTGGAAGAGCGGCTGTGTGGGGTTCGCGCCGTCCAAGCAGTCGCCCGCCGAGTTTCTTTGAGAGCAAAAGTTGTGTAGTGTCATGAGTCCGCCGCTTGGGCTCAATTTAAACGCGGTGCCAGTCGGATTGGGCAAGCCATCGACCCCGCCCTGGAACGTTGTCCCGTAAAGGTCCCCATTGGTGGCCTGGACCAGTGCTGCCGTAGGCTTTGCTCCGCCGGTGCCATCAAAGCTGTGCAGCGTGGTAAAAGTCTGCGCGGACAGGACAATTGCCGTGGCCGCGCATAGGAGAAAGCCAGAGTACGCGCTTCCCCCAGCTCCACCTTCCCAACGTCTTAACGACTCGTTTCATTTCGATGTGCTCCTTTTTCTTAGGATCCCGTACTCAAATCACTCCCAGGCGCAACGGAGGACTGTTCCGGACGTGTGGCTGTCGCACCAGCAATCGCTGCGGTGCCAGCCCACAACCCGCACTGAAGTTCAATCGAATCCGTCCTTGTTGGAAGAATACGCCAAAAAACCATGCGGCGGGTTCGGAAATAACTCCGCCGTGTACGAAATCCAACAAGGCATGGAACCGCGTTACGCAGCGGGCGTTTTGGCTTCAGGGTCGCCCATAAAGCCGTGGGTTTTGCGGAGTCGCGTGCACAAGCCACCCCGTCATCGTGCCACGCAATGAGATCTGCGCGAGAAATTCACATTCCGGCCACCCCCTCGGCGTGCGGCCGGGCGACGACGAGATGCTCGCGGATGGGGCTTGTCGAGGAGGTTCAGCCGGATCAGGAATTGGATGTGTGCTAGCTAGTGTCGGGCGATACTCCCCACACAGCATCCCAGTCGGCAGGCTACCGATATTAACTGATAACGTTCTACGTCGGGTGTCGTCAGCTTAACCACTGCTATGACTCCGCTAGATAGTTATCGGCAGTCACCACGATGTACAGAAATACCAGCGGAGAAGCTCGTTTCAGGCGGCAAACAGCCGCGATATTGGGACGAGGGCAAGGCTAAAGCGTTATCACGAGTGAATCACGTTTGCCCAAAAGGAGGCAGAATGTGTATACGAGTGGATTTCTCCGAGTCCGCTCCACATTTGGGAGCGCCAGACGTGAGAGCTTGAGCGCTCCCGTTTCTGGTTAACATGAATTGGTCGGGGATCAACAAGGCGGTACGTTGAACTCTCGATCAGGCGACGGTAACATCAACCCTTCTCCCACCACGATTGGGCTCTTCTTTCTGGATCAACCTCTCGGTCCACAGCTTCGGTTCGGAGAACGATAACGTTCTTGTTCATTAGGTATTCGACGAAGGCTATGATGGCTGAGCCACTCCACCCCGTCCTCGTGTTTATAGACTGGACTGCCAGTGCCCAAGGCGTATCACTTCGGGGTTGCAGTGTCAGAATCTCGACGACTTCCTTTTCGGTTTCACTCATTGTTCACTACTTGTGGACTCCGCTGAATTTCTAAGCTCTGGGTACCTAGAAAGGGGCGACGTCGGAGCGGGAGACGGAGAAGTTTACATCTCTAAAGCCTCTCGGATGAAGGTCGCTCTCGGTCCCGGCTTCCAGGGTTATCGGAACGACATTAGAGCCGTCACCAACCAACTAAAATCATCTGAAGAGCAAGCTGAGGCGCTCGCTGAAAAACTCGCAAAGTGTACAAGCATTAATACAAGCCCTCAGACTCCCTCGTGGAGACAGGTCGCCCCACCGAAGGAAGAGAAGGAGGTCGAACCAAATGCAAGGGGTGTTTCCACTGCCCGAATGCCCGACCCCCAATTGCAACTGGATGAGCCGGGACTAGTGCAATTGCCCCGACCTCCCGCCCAGAAGCGAGTAATCCGATCGTAACAAGCGTTCCGAACGAAAGGAGCGTAAATACTAATCTTTACTTAAGAAGTCGCCCAATTAAGTTCCAGTACTGCTAGAACCCTTAAGCATTAACAAAGACAGAAAAAGCAGCTTTGGTTGTCGTTTGCGGCACCTCTTGGAAAAAAGCGGGTCTTGAGCGCAGCAGCCAGGAAAAGCATCGCCGCCGCACAGAAGAAACGCTGGGCGGCTTTTCATAAAGCTGAGGCTGAGGGATAGCCGCTCGGTCTCTGCAACTGTGAAACTCAAAGCGCAGCAGCCAGGAAAAGCGCAGCTTAGTCCCGGATGAGGCTGTCCCCGGCTTTGCTTCCGATATAAATTAACGCCCGAATCGCCACGACTTGTCCGGCGTTTGTCACATTATGCACAGCTCGCAAGTCCAGACCTGAGGCTGCACTCGGTCACGAAGGCTTTCTTCCTACGAGTCGGCGCCCGATAAGTCGGACAAGGCCGTCGTCTGCCATTTTCTTCTCCAGCTTGTAGAGTTGCGTAGCCACGGCTGCTCCGCTACGGGTGGCGCGTAGCATCGCGGCGGCGTACCGATACAAGTACGGCTCCGCTACCTCGCTAACAAGTTCGAAGCGTTGCGCGACGGCCGCTCGGATCTCTGGCGCCGGGGTTATTTCGTGGTCCTGGGCGTTGCGCCAAAGGTCAAGTGACCCGCCACCCTGGAGAAAGTGCCACCCGAACTCGCGAGGGGAATCCGTGAACAGCCCGCTGGCATCTAGGAGCAGTAGCACACCGAAAAACCAGGTCGCCGTAGCTCGATCAAGCTCATGGAAGGCGAAGTCCTCGATTATCACAATGCCGCCTGGCGTTAATAGACGGCTGGCCTGGTCCAACGCTCGGTCCAAAGGCTGGATGTGATGAAGGCTTCGAGAGAACAGCACGGCATCAAAATACTCGCTGTCACGTTCGATACTTGCCACGTTGGGCCACGTGACAACGCGAGCATCAACGCCTTTGGCACAGGCGATTCGCACCGCCTTGGGTGAGGAATCGAGCGCGAGTACCTGATACCCGGCATGGGCGAGGCGCGCCGCGAGCGATCCCGTGCCACAACCGACCTCGAGTATGCGCAACGCCCGTGCGGCCGATGGAGGTAGCGCGGACAGAACGAATTGCAAAGTCTTTGAAACTGCAACGTCGGCCGGATGCATCACGAAGCCTCGTCCCGGGCGTTGTACGCCAAAAGCCGGTATCGCATTTGAATCTCCTATTGCCGTCGAGGTTTTAGACAGCCATTGCTTAGCTTAAGTCGACTCAATCATTGACCACAGCCGCAAGTCACAGCAGGGTGCGCAGAGTGATTCGTTCATTCCCGACCTCAATCGAGACTACATACCGATAACACGTCTTAACGCTCCAACGTAGCCCCAGCGTCCCATGTAGACAGCGACGGCAAGGAAGTTCTCGGCGTTGACGAGTCTTCTCCGTTCTCTTGGGGCGGCCTTTTCGTGGGCGGGGCAGCCCCAAAGGAGCATGCCAACGGGGCGCCAACTATTAGGAAATGGGCCAGGAGTCGGAGCCGGAGTACCAACGCAAGCTTGGCATCGCCGCCTTAGCCCGCTGTTTTGCCTCTTCCGGGCTAAGACCGTGGCAGAGATATGTCGCCTTCAACTCAGAGCAGCGTTGCTCGATGTCCCCGGATTCACAGGCTATCATTTTCGCTTCGCCGTTTCGATCTGGAAGTAGCAGGACATAGTAGTTTTGGCTTGCGCTTTTCATCCCTTCACCGAGGCGCTTTAGTTTCTTGCAAAACTTCCACGTCTGATCCATTAGATCCTCTCCGCCACGGCCATCTACCTTCGTGTTTTCCCAAATCCCGAGTCTCATTCCAGAGAACTGCCTGCGGGCCTCAGCAAGTCGTTCATAGGCCTGGAAGACACTGCGGTAACGGCGCGAGCCATGCTGGGGCTCCGGTGTCACGCCGATTTCAACGTCCAGTTTTGCGATCAGTTGATCCGTTTGGTGGACCAGAACTGTCGCATAACGGTCGAGGTCTTGATCGTCAATTTCGTCTGGCATCAAGGTAGTCTACCCCCTTTTCTACCTTAATTTGGGCGCATAGTCTTGGGAACAGGAAATCCGATCTCCGGCGGCTGGCTAATA
>JBAUOG010000994.1:0-1642 GCA_049579625.1 Bryobacteraceae bacterium | reverse complement strand
CCCATGACCCCCTCATGCCGCCCAAATCGATCAGTATTTTTCTCAATTCAAAAATGGCCGCCTCGAATTGCCCCAGTCGCACAAACTTGCCCCCTCAAACCAGCTTGTGAGATATGCGGGTTAGTATCTGCCGAAACCGTCAACCGATGGCTAGCCGCCATCAATGCCCACGATGTCGCCGGCCTCGCCGCTCTCATGGCAGCAGATCACGTTTTCGTGGACCCGCTGGGGAATCGCGTGCGCGGAGCAAACTCCATGGAGGCCAGCTGGCGGGCCTATTTCGCTTTGTTTCCCGACTATTGGATTCGCGCAGACCACATGATGTCCGAAGGCGACACCGTGCTCCTTGCTGGGGAAGCGGGTGGGACGACCGACGGCTCATCCTGGCGGATACCGGCCGCCTGGAGGGCGGTGATCCTCGACGGCAGTGTCCTGGAATGGCAGGTATTCGCAGACAACCAGCCCGTTTGCGAGATCCTGGCGCGGCGGAGGCCGCCTGAGAACAAATCCTAGCTCACGCAGCCTGGTGGCTCGGTTCGTGATGCAATTCCATGAGTTGCTCGGCCCGAAGCGGAAGCGAAGCGTAGGTCCGTCCTTCGTCGTCGCTGAACTCGACCTCAAATATCCCAGGCGCGAGCGCTTCCACGATTGTGCCGACCTGCCCTCGCCTGAGGCCGTGCGCTGTTACGTCTTCCAATAGTGCAACCACGGAAAGGACTTTCATCTCGCGCAGGCGCACCGCAATCTGATATTACAAAACAAGTTAACAGTCGCGACATCCTCACCCCGAAGGATGATCCATGCGCTCCGGACCGCTGCCCGCCGCTCATATTTTTAGGAATCGTATCACGCGCGGCAGGATTGGGCTGTTTACCTCCTTTCCCTGACCCGTCAAGCTGCTATAACCCGAGCGAGAAACACGGGCGGGGCTATCCTGAATAAGAGGAGTGTGAGGTTATGAGCCTGAACGTTTCAGAGCAGACCGAAGCGCAGATCGCCGAAGAAGCACGGCGGCAAGGTATCACAGTTGATGCTTTGCTCAAGCGGTTCATCGATGAGCACTCTGCCAGCGTGAGCGCCGGGTACCGCACGGCCCCGGAGCTACCGGTTTGGCGTCTTGGCGTGATCGGGTCACTCCACAGGCGGGACATCTACAACGATGTCCCTTGAGCCGGGCATCGTCGATGCGAACATTCTTGCGTGCGTATGCCATGGCGGCCGACGCTCCGCAGTACGCGGCCTCACGCGCGTTGCTCGATGCCGCGCGTGACGATCCTGCCACCACGCTCTATGTAACTTCGCAAATCCTCTGCGAATTCTATTCGGTTGTCACCAATCCGCGACGGGTGACGCAGGTGCGTTCGGTTACCGACGCCCTGCAAGCAATCTCCGGCTTTCTTGCGTTCCTGCACGTGTTGCCGGTCCCATCCCGCGCCGTCGAAGGCTGGATGGACCTGCTTCGGCGGCGACCGGTGACGGGTGCGGATGTTTTCGATTTGCAATTGGTGGCGACGATGCTGTCTTACGGCGTTTCGCGCATCTACACTTTCAACGGCGCGGATTTTGCAGCGTTCCCCGAACTCGCGGTAGTATCGCCGTAACGCCTCCGGGCAGCTTCATCCTCAAAGCCTAACAACAGACT
>JBAUOG010000993.1:0-7591 GCA_049579625.1 Bryobacteraceae bacterium | reverse complement strand
GCTTAGGACGTCGTAGGCTTCCTGAACCTTCTTGAAGCGATCCTCAGACGATTTGTCTCCGGGATTCAAGTCCGGATGGTGTTTGCGCGCGAGGCGGCGGTAGGACTTGCGAATCTCGTCGGCAGTGGCGCCTTTGGATAGGCCCAGCGCTTGATAGTAATCCTGTTTCGATGCCATAAAGAACTACGCACGATCCCCTAAACCAGAAGCGGCGGCTACTGGCAGCCGCCGCTTCCATCTATTCAACTACTTGCAGCCGAACGTTTGTTGCGGATAACTGGGCTACCTTCGGCTATTTCTTGTCGTCGACGTCTACAAACTCGGCGTCAACTACGTTGTCTTTGGGTTTCTCTTCGGTGGGAGCCCCAGGCTGGCCGGCTGCGCCATTCGGAGTGGTGCTCTGCGTCTTGTACATCGCCTCGGCCAGTTTGTGGCTGGCCTGGGTCAGTTTGTCGGTAGCGGTGTTGATGCGATCCAGCCCGCCCTCGGCCAGAGCCTTCTTCATGTCTTCGAGCGCGACCTCCACTTCCTTTGCATCGGAATCGGAGATCTTGTCGCGATGTTCCTTCAACATCTTCTCGACGTTATAGGCCATGGCGTCGGCACGGTTGCGGGATTCGATTTCGTCCTTCTTCTTGCGATCGTCGGCGGCATTCGCCTCGGCGTCGCGCGCCATCTTTTCAACCTCGTCCTTGCTTAGGCCCGAGGAAGACGTGATGGTGATCTTCTGTTCGTTGTTCGTCGCACGGTCTTTAGCCGTGACGTTCAGGATGCCGTTAGCATCAATGTCGAACGTCACTTCGATCTGCGGGATGCCGCGCGGTGCGGGCGGTATGCCGACCAGTTGGAAGACGCCCAGCAAGCGGTTATCGCGAGCCATGGCGCGTTCGCCCTGGTGGACCTTGATCTCAACCGACGTCTGGCTGTCAGCCGCGGTGGAAAACACCTCGCTCTTGCGAGTCGGAATGGTTGTGTTCCGCTCGATGAGCTTCGTGAACACGCCGCCCAGGGTTTCGATGCCGAGTGAGAGCGGGGTAACGTCCAACAGCAGGACGTCTTTCACTTCGCCGCCCAGCACGCCACCTTGTACAGCTGCGCCCACCGCGACCACTTCGTCGGGGTTCACACTCTTGTTTGGTTCCTTGCCGAACAGGTCGCGAACCATTTGCAGCACCTTGGGGATACGCGTTGAGCCGCCGACCAACACCACTTCGTCGATCTGCGTGGGCGTTACGCCCGCATCGGCGAGAGCCTGTTTGCAGGGGGCGACGGTGCGCTCCAGGATATCCGCGACCATTTGCTCGAAGCGAGCGCGGGTCAGCTTAACATTCAAGTGCTTTGGGCCGCTGGCGTCAGCCGTCAGGAAGGGAAGATTGATGTCGGTCTCAAGCAGGGTCGAGAGCTCGATCTTGGCTTTTTCGGCCGCTTCCTTCAGGCGCTGAAGCGCCATCTGGTCTTTCGACACATCGACGCCCTGGTCCTTTTTGAACTCTTGAACCAGCCAGTCGATGATGCGTTGGTCGATGTTGTCGCCGCCCAGGTGGGTATCGCCGTTGGTGGACTTCACCTCGACCACGCCGTCGCCAACTTCCAGAATGGAGATGTCGAACGTTCCGCCGCCGAAGTCGTAAACCGCGATAGTCTCGTCCTTCTTCTTGTCGAGACCGTAGGCGAGCGCTGCCGCCGTGGGCTCGTTGATGATGCGCATCACTTCCAGGCCCGCAATCTGGCCTGCGTCCTTGGTGGCCTGCCGCTGCGCGTCGTTGAAGTAAGCCGGTACCGTGATGACCGCCTTGGTGACCTTTTCACCGAGGTAGGCTTCAGCCGCTTCCTTCAGCTTGGTCAGGATCATGGCCGAGATCTCAGGCGGCGAGTACTTTTTGCCCTGAATCTCGATCCGGGCGTCGTTGCCGTCGCCGCGCACGACCTTATAAGGCACCAGCTTCATTTCCTCGCTCACTTCGTCGTAGCGACGCCCCATGAAGCGCTTGATCGAATAAACGGTGTTTTCCGGGTTGGTGACGGACTGGCGCTTGGCCACCTGGCCCGCCAGACGCTCACCATTCTTTGTAAATCCAACCACCGAAGGCGTGGTCCGCCCACCCTCCTGGTTGGGGATAACGGCGGGCTGGCCGCCTTCCATGACGGCTACCACGGAGTTCGTGGTTCCAAGGTCAATTCCGATAATTTTGCTCATTTAAGAAACCCTCCGCCAATCCGGGAGGGTCGAGTAGGGCACCCTCAACGGTCGACTATTGTTTAGCACGTCTCCATTATCAGACTTGAGTGCCTCTTTGTCAAGTTCGCCGGCCCAGTTTTTTGAAGACTACGTAAGCCGTTTATTATACTGGGTTAATAGCGTCAGACCCGGAAGAAATCCGGGCGCCACGATTGGATTGATTTCTTGATTTCGGCGGGTGGCGTCTGCTTGGTGGCGGCGGCTTCGGCAAGGGCGGGCAGCTCGGCATCTGAGGCAAACCGAAGCGCCACCAACTGGGCTTCCGTGAGCCTTGGGATGAGGGTCCGCTGGCCTTCGGGCAGCAGCCGTTCCAACCTGAGTCGTTCTTCGAGCCGGATGAGCCGGTCTTGTGCCTTAAGTGGATAGGTCCTGGCTTTGAGAGCAGCCAGGATCAAAGCCAGACTTACCAATAACATCCAGAGCGTTGAGAGGCCGGGGTGCCGGATTACGAGTGTCACGGCCAAGCCCAGGATCACGATGGCTAGTGGAAGTAAAACAAAGTGATACGGTGGATCCCAACGCGTGTGATTGGAGAGAGTCTGTTCGGTTGTTTGCGCCATAGGTACCTTATCCTATACCAGGAACCCCGAATTGCCGCGCAAGGAGTCCGCAGACTTCGTCGACACGTCCTGAGTGCCATCGAGTGTGTTGATAGACTAAGCGGTTTTAGGAGAACGAAAATCTTGCATCTTCCACGTTGTCGAGCCCAATATTTGCTGTCTCGCTACCTAACAGTTTTGGGGATCACTGTCGGCGCGCTCGCATCCTTAGCGCGAGCCCAATCGCTTGACCCGAAGCTCTATTCCGAGATGCACTGGCGGCAGATTGGACCGACTCGCGGAGGGCGCGCACGCGCCCTGGCTGGCGTGCCCAGCCAGCCCAATGTCTTCTACATCGGTTTCGATAACGGTGGCGTCTGGCGCTCTACGGACTACGGCTCTACCTGGATCCCGCTGTTTGATGAGCAGTCCACCGGTTCCATCGGCGCCATCGCGGTAGCGCCGTCCGCCCCCAACATCATCTATGTCGGTAGCGGCGCCGGCATTATCCGTCCCGATCTGGCCGTTGGCGACGGCGTGTACAAATCCACCGACGCCGGCAAGACCTGGACGCACCTCGGGCTTCGAGATTCCCAGATGATTGCCAACATCGAAGTCGATCCGAAGGACCCGAACCGCCTGTTCGTCGCTGTGCTCGGCCATCCCTACGGCCCGAACGCGGAACGCGGAATCTTCCGCTCCACCGACGGCGGCGCGAGCTTCCAGAAAGTGCTGTACGTCGACGAATACACCAGCGGCAATGATGTCCGCATTGACCTCAGCCAGCCAGACACTGTTTATGCAGCACTCTGGCAGCAGCAGCAAGGCTTCTACGAGAACGGGGCCTTCGGCGGAACGGATGGCGGCATCTACAAGTCTACGGACGCCGGCACGACCTGGAAGAAACTGGCCGGCGGTCTTCCGCCAATTATCGAAGCAAACCTGGCGATCGCTCCAAGCAACCCGAAAGTCATTTACGCGACGGTAGCGGCCGGTGGCGCCGCAGCAGAACCCCCGCCGGCAGCGGCAGGAGGCCGCGCGCCTCGTGGTGGACGCGGCGGCAACATTTCCTTCTATAAGACAACCGACGGCGGAGAGCATTGGTTGCTCGCGACTGACGATCCGCGTGTCTACGAAATGGGTTCACAGGGCCGTCACTCACCCGATAGCCGGCCGCTGGGCCGCATTGGCGGCGGCGACCTTCCGACTGTCACTGTCGATCCGCAAAACGAAAAGGTGATCTATAGTTGCTCCACCGTCTTCTGGCGTACCGAAGACGCAGGCCTCACATGGTCTGCCGTGCGCGGCGCACCCGGCGGAGACGACTACCAGAAGAGTTGGATCAATCCCACCAACCCGAACATCATCCTGCTGGTCAGCGATCAGGGGGGAGTCGTATCGGCCAACCGCGGCGAATCGTGGAGCAATTGGTACAACCAACCCACCGCGGCCATGTATCACGTAACCGCCGACAACGCCTTCCCCTACCGTCTTTGCGGCGGCCAACAGGATTCCGGTTCGGCTTGTGTTGCCAGCCGTGGCATGGATGGGGAAATCACGTTCCACGATTGGCATCCGGTGAACATCGAAGAGTATGGCGAAGCGGCGCCGGACCCGAAGAATCCGGATCTCGTTTATGGCGGGAAGGTCACGGTCTATAACCGAGTCACAGCCCAACGCGCCAACATCGGGCCGCCGGCCCCAGGCAGCAGCGCCGCGGTTGCCGGTGCAGCAGGCGCCACGCCACCCGCCCGCACGGTTCGCACGCAACCAATTATCTGGTCGCCCAAGGATCCCAACATTCTCTTCTATGCGACGGCTGGAGTCTGGAAAACCTCCGATGGGGGACACAGCTGGACACCCATTAGCGGCGATCTGACCCGTCAAACTTGGGAGATCCCAGCCAACGCCGGAAAGTATGCGTCAACCGTGAAGCCTGATGCACGAGGCTCTGTCACCGCCCTAGTTCCCTCCCCAATCGATCTCAACGTCCTGTGGGCGGGCACCGGCGATGGCTACATTCAGGTGACCACCAACGGCGGCCTGAAGTGGACCAACGTCACTCCGCCGCAGATCAAGCCTTGGACCCGCATCTTCAACCTGGAAGCCGGGCACTTCGACACCAAGACGGCTTACGCTGCCGCGAATACGCTACGCCTTGATGACATGAACCCTCATTTGTGGCGCACCCACGACGGAGGCAAGACCTGGACCGAAATCAACAACGGCATCGCCCCGGGAGCAGTGACTAACTCCATTCGAGAAGACCCGCGCAAGAAAGGCCTGTTGTACGCAGCCACCGACACGCAAATCTGGGTTTCGATCGACGATGGCGACCATTGGAGTTCCCTGCGGCTCGACATGCCCGCCATCTCCGTGCGCGACATTCAGGTAAAGGATGACGAGTCGTGCTTGTGTTCCGACCTCGTCGCCGGCACGCATGGCCGGGGCTTCTGGATTCTCGATGACGTCACGCCGCTCCGGCAGGCTGCCGAAGCCGCTGCCGCATCCAATCCTTATCTCTTCAAGCCCACCACCGGAATTCGCATTCGGTTCGGCACGAACGATCCCACTCCGTGGCCTCCCGAACTACCTGCCGGCGAAAACCCGCCTCCTGGTGCAATCGTCGATTACTATCTTCCGGCCAGCGCCGGCGATGTGAAGTTAGAGTTTCTCGACAATTCAGGTAAGATTGTCCGCACTTACTCAAGTAACGATCCCTTACGGTCGCCCGATCCCGCCACCGATCCGGTCGCATACAACAAGCTTTGCCAGCAGAATCCCAAAGCGCCGGATTGCGGTCTCCCACTCTACTGGCCCGCTGCCCCACAGGTCTTGAAGACTTCAGCGGGCATGCATCGATTCACCTGGGACATGCATTACGATCCTCTCCCCGGTGGCGAGGGCGAACGCGGTTTCGGAGCCAATGGAGCGGTCCCACATCGCACCTATCCCAGCGTGAACGCGCCATGGGTTCCCCCCGGAGTATATACGGTGCGTCTCACCTCGAACGGCCAGACCCTGACTCAGCCGATCACCATAAAAATGGATCCACGGGTGAAGATCACTCCCGGCGTGCAGTTGCTCTTTACCCTGAGCGCGCAGGCGGAGCATGACGCGAAGACCGCCGCAGCGGCCTACAAGCAGGCCCGCGACACGATCGAAAAACTGCAGGCAAATCCGCCATCCCCTGCCAATGACGCTCTGCTTAAGAAGCTGCAGGACTTAGCGCCGGTTCAGGAGAAAGCCCCGGGGAGTGGCGGCGACTTCGCCGGATTCGGTCCCGGCGCGAGCATCCCGACTGGTCCACCGACGCTAGCCAATGTCGCGAGTCAATTGATTGCTTCCGTGATGAGAATACAGGGCTCGGATATGCCGCCAACCGCGGCGCAAATTGAGGCCTGCAAGAAACAGGAAGCTGCCTACACGGCCCTGATGGCCAAGTGGTCGGCACTCAAAACAGCCGCAACCGGCGCGGCATCCGCTAAACCTGGACCGAAACAATGATCGCTTGATGTTCGCTGTAATGATGGCCACCTTCGGAGCTGTGTTTGTTGCCGAGATCGTCGGCGACAAGCTGCTCTACACAACGGGAGTGCTTGCTACCCGCTATCGCACGGTTCCGATCATGATCGGCATGCTGATCGCGTTCATGGCCAAAATGGCCGTGGCAGTCGCGGTGGGAAACGCAATCTCGAAACTGCCGCCATTGCTGGTGGCCGGGCTTACGAGCGTGAGCTTTATCGGTGTGGCAATAGCGCTGTGGCGCAAGCCGGCGGAGAGCGCTTCGGCCGGGAAGTATCAGGGTTCGTCCAAGGCCGCAATGGTTTCCTTTGCAGCTATCTTCTTCTCGGAGTGGGGAGATGTCGGGCAGATTACCGCGGCTACGATGGCGGCCCGTTTTGGATCGCCGTTGCTGGTCTGGATCGGCGCTGTGGCCGCGATGGCCACCAAGGGGGCGCTGGCAGCCTCCCTTGGCACGGGGGTTCGCCAGTGGATCGCCACGCGTATTCCTCCGAAAGTTGTGCGCTACGCCGCGGTCAGCGTTTTGCTCGTTCTTGGCCTGCTGTCTGTCCTGGAAACATTGAGCGCCAGTCACTCCTGACGCGCTGTGAGCATTCCCCGCAGCCGGAAGAACATCACCGCCGCCACTGACTGCGTGGCAACCCCGAACATGACCAGCGCCACCAGAGATCGCGAGTAAAGCAGGCCCATCGCGACGCTGCCAAGAAACCAGCTAACGCCGTAAACCCCGTTGAAGGCGCCGAAGGCGCTCCCCCGCTTGTTCATCGAGACGACAGTTGCGATGCCGGAGCGCAGGCAAGCATCCTGCGCACCCAGTCCGGTCGCCCAGCATGCGATGCTCGCCACCGCTCCCAAGTTCCCGCCCAGAAATCCGAGCGGAAGCGCAAGCAAAGAAATGAAAATGCCAAGCACCAGCGAGTTCAGTCCGAAGCGATCGAAGAGCCTGCCGAAGAGCAGAGCTGTTAACCCGTTCACTGCCATCGCGCCCGCGTACAACAGAGGAATCTCGACGGCAGTCGAGATCTTCGCAGCCTGGAAATGGTAAGCGAGAAGAGGGAAGTCCACCATCCCGCAAGCAAGTAAGCCGGCGGCAGCTACATAGGTCCAGAAGAGGGGCGGCAAGGCTTGGCTGGCCTGCGCCTTCGCCGACCGCGCGTGATCCGGATTCAGCACACGCGCCATCAGCAACGCCGCCAGCGTCCCGACGGCCGGAAATGCCAACCAGAAAAACGCAGGCCCGAAGTGATGTGACCGAGCTACGGCCGCTACCATCAGCAAGGGACCGATC
>JBAUOG010000992.1:0-3134 GCA_049579625.1 Bryobacteraceae bacterium | reverse complement strand
GCAATGAGCCGGCATTTGCGGCCACTGCTCCACGATCCGGTCATCGAGTGCACTGTGAAGGCGGCGGCGATGGAACCAACTAACTCGACACTTTGCGTTCTCATTGTAGACGATTGTCCCGATCAGGCCGATTGTCTGGAAAGACTCCTATCTCACCGCGGGTACAGCGTCCAAATCGCATATTCGTCGGATGCTGCGATAGAACAGGCGAGGTTGTTTAAGGCCGACGTAGTGCTCCTCGATCTTGGCTTACCTGGGATGAACGGGTGCCATCCCAGCAGTGCGCGCGATCAGGCGGCGATTGACGTGTTATGTTGGTGACATTGGGCCGGAGTTCGCTTTTGTAACTGAGCGTAGTCTTTCAGGGCGGCTTGGTACACTTCTTCCCAGACGCCGCTCAAGTGGATGACGCGGAGGTTCAGGATCGTTTGCGCGCCGGCGAGCGTCCAGCGCATTCCGGAGAGTTTGAGCCGCTGGGTGAAGACCGTCTTACAGGCCGCTTCAGTGACGCCGCTGCCGATCGGCAAGCCCTGGTTGCGATAGACGGCATATTGCATGCGCCGGGTTCGCGCGCGGAGATAGTTGTAGGCTTTTTCAAATTCCTTGCGGCGAGCGGGCGGCATCGGGCGGCGGGCCTTCAAGGCCGCGGCGGCATGTAACACCTTGAATGGCCCGTTGGACTTCTTGAGCAACTTGCGCATTCGCTCCGCCCAGGCGCTGGCTTCGCGACCGGGGCGGAAGAGGGCCTCGGCGATCGTGGTCAGTCGTTGCGAGGCATGGAAGTAATCGACGATCCACTGCCATGGCAACCGCTTTCCGGTCGACGGATGCCGCAGCTTCCTGAGCACCCGGTGATAAAAGCTCGTCTCGTTGTCGCCCGCGTCGGTGACATAGACCAATCGCGGCTGAAGGTCCTCCGCTTGCCGGAACACTTCGTTCAACAGCCCCGTCAGATCGTCGGTCATCGTCTTCTGACCCAACTCGGGCGCATGGGCCAGGTACACGCTCCCCAGCCGCCGACGGTTTCGGTCGTACACGGTGATGGTGGCGGTGCTGGCCACTTCAAAGAAGCTGTGAGGCTGCGTCCGCAACGTGATCCCATCGCGGCCCACCGCCAAGACCGGACGATTCCGCCCGCTCGAATCGTGTGCCCGCCGCAGCCAAGCGACGATCTGCCGGGCCTGACGCTCGCGGCGAAACGTCTCCATCGCGGCCGACACGTTCTCGGCCACCGCCCGCAATTTCTTCACGCCCCACACGACGCCATGTTGGCTGCGCAAGCGGGCGAGCGCCGTGTCTTGCGTGGCTCCCGTTTCGGCCAAGGCCCTCGCCGCCGCGCTGGCCAAGGCAGGCGTGGCCCCTTCGACCAAGCCGAGTTGGATCTCCAGCGGAAAGATGGTCGGCTCGTCCACGCCGCGCTCGACGTAACGATAGCCGTGCCGCCAGAGCGTGATCTTGCCAAACAGGGTGGCGACTTCGCGATTGGGCGTTTTGCGATTCAAGCGGCGGTACTCCCCCGCTTCGTGATGCACGTAATGCGGCAGTGATTCCGGCTCGTCAGGTTCAAGCTGATTGTAAACCTGTTCGACAATCTGCCGTCCCAGTTGCCGCATCTCGTCGGCCAGGTCGCGTTCAAAGGCGAGCACGGCAGCGGGATTCGGCTCGTCGTCCAAAAAACCGTGTCGCCCGTTCGGTGAGGGAATGCAAGACGCTCTCGACGACCTGAGCGATCTGGGCTTTGAGTTCCGACTTCCGGCTTGCAGCAATCGCCGAGCGACGAATAGAGTAATGCATGGGCGTCCTTTCCCAGTGGGTTATGTTGGTGCAAAAAACCTATCTCACCGAAAGGCGCCCTCTTCACCAACACCAATTCTCCGCCAAAACGCGGACTGTACCCACGCTCAACCCCGTGCTTCACGCGCATCGCAGAGATTCCACCCCTTTTGACGCTTCGATGTCGACGCCGCCGTCACCCGGTCCGTCGACATTGCGCGCGTTCTTATACCCGAGAATCTCGCGGAATACCGATGTCACAGTCATCACAAACGACGCGGGATCCGCTCGCTGAAGCTGCACGTAGATCGATGCAAGAGCGGGAGTGCGATCCTCTTCACTGCCGTCTTTCGGCTTCGGAATGCTGACTGAAGAGCGATCAAGGTCTAAGATTTCAAGCAAGTCATCGATCGAAAGCGCGCGATCGATTTGAAACTCTGAAAGGGCGCCTACGATCTGCTCGTGGAGCAATCCCTTCCGGCCGAGGATTCCGTGGATTCTCTCTTCGACCGTATCTTTCATCCAATAGCTGTAGATGTTGACGGATTCCGTTTGACCGTGGCGGTGCGCTCGGTCCTCGGCCTGCCAGGCGACGGCGGGGTTCCACCAGTGATCGAAGTGGATCACATAACTCGCCGCTGTTAGTGTCAGGGCCTCGCCGGCAGTGCGAACCGTGGCTAGGAAGATTCGCCGCCCGTCGCTGCGTTGGAATTCCTTGACAGCATCCTCAAGGTCACGCTTCGGCGTCTCTCCGGTAACGGTAATCACGCCGTATTGCCGTAGGAGACCTTCGAGTTTCGCGACGCCTTGCTCCTTGTATTGCGAGAAGACAAGGACCTTTTTCCGATTGCTGAGAATCTCTTCTAGCTTCTCTTGCATTGCTTCGCTTTTCGGACCCTTCGTAGAATTCGGGGCGAAGTTGCAGACTTGTTTCAGTTTGTTGAGCAAAGCGAAGACATGAAGTTTCGTGAACTCTTTCTCACCCGACCGGAACCGCTCGCGTTCGCGACCCAACAACCGCTCGTATTCGGCACGTTGCGAATCGTCCAACTCTAGCCACTCCTCGGAACGGATCTTGGCTGGCAATTCGGGGAATACGTCTTTCTTTTCGCGCCTGAGGAAGTAGGGCGCTATCTTGGTTCGGACCGCTCCGATGCTAAGTTGCGCGACTGAATGCGGCAGCAGCGATGGGTCCACGAAGCTGAAGATGGTACGAAGGTCGTCCATGCTATTTTGAATCGGTGTTCCGGTAAGTGCCCAACGAAATCTGGAGTGTTGAGAGACTTCGACCACTGCGCGCGTTTGTTGAGCGCTTGCGTTTTTAATATGGTGCGCTTCATCGACGATAACCGCATCCCACG
>JBAUOG010000991.1:0-3638 GCA_049579625.1 Bryobacteraceae bacterium | reverse complement strand
ATACTTGCTTGGGAGGCCTTAGAAACCCCCCGGTTGACGAGCTTTGTCGCGTCTGGGGACACACCTTGCTCCGAAGCGGAGAGCACAGCGCGCACGGCGAGCTGGCGCTCCGCCGGCGCTTTGAGACACTGGAAGTGAGCATGACATCAGTCCGGGGTGTCCCCGATGAGCTGAGGAGCGCGCCGTTCGGATGAACATGCGCAACCTCTTTCATCATTGAGGGTGTGCACTCCGGCGCTCATGCTGAGATCTGTGCCGGTAATCGTTCGTGAGCTTGCGGTCACGGCTGTTTTTCGACATCTGTTTCGGGGGCGGGATGGCGGCGTTCTTCCAGCCACTTCAGGCGCTCCTGGAGCTTCTGCTCGAAGCCGCGGTCGGTGGGGTGGTAGAAGCGCTCTCCGATGAGCGAAGGTGGCAGGCAGGGCATGTCGGTAACGGCGTCTGGCTCCTCGTGAGCGTGGCGGTAACCTTGGGCGTAGCCGAGGTCCTTCATCAGCTTTGTCGGCGCGTTGCGGAGATGCAGGGGCACGGGTTCGGCGGTCGTGTCCTGAATGGCGTCGCGGATTCGGCTCATGGCGCGGTAGGAAGCGTCAGAT
Source organism: Bryobacteraceae bacterium (assembly GCA_049579625.1). GTDB lineage: Bacteria > Acidobacteriota > Terriglobia > Bryobacterales > Bryobacteraceae > CAJCIT01. The sequence goes on along the minus strand of JBAUOG010000991.1, from coordinate 3,042 downwards.
TTGGGCGCCAGGGACAGATAGATGGCAAGCTGGCCTAATGCCAGATCTCCTTCGGGCATGCCAAGGAAGTGAACGGTCTGTTGGCAGGCGATGGCCTGTTCGACGGCCCGCGGGTCGGCCAAGCCGATATCCTCAATCGCCATGCGCACAAGGCGTCGCGCGAGATACATGCGATCCTCACCCGACTCCAACATGCGGCTCAGCCAGTAAAGGGCGGCGTCTGGGTCACTGGAGCGAACGGATTTGTGCAAGGCCGAGATCAGGTTGAAATGTTCTTCGCCAGCCTTGTCGTAGAGCAGCATCTTGCGTTGAAGAGCCTGAGCGAGCTCCTGGCGGCTGAGAACGCCGTCCTTGGCGACCTCGGCGGCCAGTTCCAGAGTGTTGAGGGCGGAGCGGGCATCGCCGTCGGAGGCGATAGCGATCTCGTCGAGGACCTCGTCGGAGACCTTCAGATGAAGATGGCCCAAACCGCGATCGGGCGTGGTGATAGCGCGTTTGAGAAGGGTGATGATTTCGGGCGGATCGAGCGCAAGCAGCGGATAGACCTTGGTGCGGGAGAGCAGCGCGGAGATCACCTCAAACGACGGATTCTCCGTGGTGGCGCCGATCAGGATGACGTCGCCGCGCTCAACGTACGGGAGGAAGGCATCCTGTTGGGCCTTATTAAAGCGATGGATTTCGTCGATAAAGAGCACAGTGCGGTGGCCCATGCGGCGGGCTTTTTCGGCGTCGGCCATGACGGCCTTGATCTCCTTGACGCCGCTGAGGACGGCGCTGAAGGGGATGAAATCGGCTTTACTGTGCTCGGCCATCAAGGAGGCGAGCGTGGTTTTACCGACGCCGGGGGGCCCCCACAGAATGAGCGAGGTGAGGTGACCGCTTTCTATCTGTTTACGCAGCGGGGTCCCGGGACCGAGGATGTGATGCTGACCAACGAACTCATCGAGCGTGCGCGGACGCATGCGATCGGCCAAGGGGCTGGAGCGATCGACTTTCTTGGCTGACTTACCAGCTTCCCGACCCAGGGGCGCAGTATCGAATAAGCTCATACAAGACCTCGCTGGCGACGGGCTTCAAAAAGGGCGATGGAACAAGCGATGGCGGCGTTGAGAGATTCGACGCCGCGCGTGGGGATGCTCAGCAACTGGGCGGCGGCGAGAACTGGTTCCGAGAGCCCCGCACCCTCATTGCCGACGAAGATGGCAGAGGGGCGACGCAGGTCGGCGGCGGCGAGTGACTGCCGAGCACCCCCGGCGAGGCCGTAGATTGCAAACTGCGCGGTGGCGAGCTCGGCAAGAGCTTCGGATGCGGCGATGGCGCTTAGAACGGGCAGGCGAAATAGAGAGCCGGCAGCCGCCCGAATCAGTTTGCTGTTGGCGATCTGAACAGAACCCTTGCTCAATACGACGCCGCCGGCGCCGAAGGCTTCGGCAGAGCGGATTATGGCACCCGCGTTGCCCGGATCCTGAAGCTCATCCAGCACGACCACGAGCCGTTCCCCGCCTAACAAATCCGGCCACTGCCAGACACGGGGATACAGCAGGAGGAGTATGCCCTGAGCGGTTTCGGTGGAGGCCGTGGCAGAGAAGGCATGGTTATCAACCAAGGTGACTGGCGCATGGGACTGGCTGATCAGTTCAGCCCATTTCTCCGAGGCTGACGGCGTCGCGATGATGCGGTGGATGGGCCAAGTGCCTCGGAGCGCCTCGTCGAGGAGGTGCGGCCCTTCCGCAACAACCCATCCCTCCGCGGGAACGCCTCGCGAGGCGGCTCGGCGCACGGCTTGCAGGAGCGAATTTTTTGGACTAGTGACGACCATGAGGGATTGATGGGAGACCGCGTTCACCGCGGAGTGAGGACGAGTCGTAGACTGAGAGCATCCAGTTCTTCTTAGCAAGAGCCCACAAAAACGGAGTCCAGGTCGAGTTGCCGGCCGGCTCTTGCTGCGCTGCTTCGAGGGCCGCGGCAGACCCATGCCGGGTTCCCGAAATTCAGTTTTGAGCCGACGATGCGTTTGTCTCACATCATTAAGCGCTTACTGCTAATTATCAGCGCCGTCTTACTCGCTCTACTTCTAGCGTACCTGTTTCGGACGGCGAAGCAAATTGAGCGGGAATCGACGCAGGACGACGCCCAGCCGGCCGATGTGATTATCGTACTGGGCGCGGCTGAGTATCGGGGCAAGCCATCACCGGTGTTGCAGGGGCGGTTGAACCATGCGTTGTTGTTGTACCTGAAAGGACTGGCACCCTACATATTGACGACCGGCGGCGCCGGTGGAGATCCGGAGTTCACCGAAGCCGAAGTGGGGCGCGGCTACCTCAGTGCACATGGTGTTCCGTCGGAGGCGATTCTGGTGGAGCCCGAGGGATCGACGACGGGGCAGAGCTTGACGGTGGCGGCCGAGATCATGCGGCGGATGAATTTTCAATCGTGCATCGTCGTGAGCGATGGCTATCACATTTTCCGGGCGAGACGGATGCTGCAATTCAAGGGGCTGCACGTCTATGGGTCTCCGCGGCCGAGTCCGGGAATGACAGCGGCCAGCGAGTTGAAGTGGCTGTATTTCCGACAGGCGGTCGGGTGGGCGCTGTTTAGGATTGGGATTAATATTTAGTGGGGTGCGAAAGGGCCACAACCTGAAGACGGCCGGAATCCGCTGGCGTGAGAAGCTGTGGAGAATTCAGATCATGGCCGCGGATGAACGCGGATTGTTTGATTCATCGCGCAAGGCGAGCGCTCCCCTGAAAACCGCCTGAGTCCGTTCCCTTGTGCGAAGCATCCGCTTGCTCACGCGCGCGGTTGCTCTGAAAATACTTGCTTGGGAGGCCTTAGGAATCCCGCGGTTGACGAGCTTTGTTCCGTTTGGGGACACGCCTACAGCGCGCACGGCGAGCTGGCGCTGCGCCGGCGCTTTGAGACATTGGAAGTGAGCATGACATCAGGCCGGGGTGTCCCCGATGAGCTGAGGAGCGCGCGGTTGCTCTGAAAATACTTGCTTGGGAGGCCTTAGGAATCCCGCGGTTGACGAGCTTTGTTCCG
>JBAUOG010000990.1:0-2884 GCA_049579625.1 Bryobacteraceae bacterium | reverse complement strand
TGCGAGCTTTTGTTTGTTCGGATCTTTGGACGAACACGAGAAGAGCAGCAGCACTCCCATTGTCAGGAGGCTGAATTGCCTGATTCGCGATTGTTTCATACGTTGTGTACTTCCCTGATACCGGCCCTGCCGGTCGAGCTTTTTTCGATTAAGAGTGCATTGGGGCGCTGGCCCACTGCTTTTCGACGCCATGTTTCCCATCGCCGAAACACGTACAGTAAGAACACCATCAGCGCCACGGCGATGGTGGAAAACGGCAATCCGCCGTACCGGTGAAGATTGCCGCGCAGAAAAGCCGGGTCCACATAGACTGCGAGCCACGAAAGCGTCGTAATGCGAACGGCGTTCTTCAGAATCGTGATGGGGACCGTTAAGAGGACCAGCCAAAGCCGGCTCCAGGCAGACTGCAGCAAGAAATAGCCGGCCAGAATGCTCGCGATGACCAAAGACTCGCTAGACCGGATGCCGCTGCATTCCTTCGCGACCTCAATCTGCACTCCCGGCAAGGTCAAATTGACTCCTTCGGCTAATACCGGCACTCCCAGGAGCCTGAAGAGGAACAGTGTGGTTGCCGCGGACCCGTGCTGCAGAGCGATCACCGCCTTGTCAACTACGGCATCGGGGAGGGGAACCATGAGAAGGAGAAAGAGCAATGGGAACAGCGCCAGCCTAAACGCCTTCGGACCATAGCAGAGCAGAAAGGCACCCATCCACACGATGACCAGAGCACAGATTGTTGCGGACAGCCGGACATCGTTGGCCGGCCCATCGGGGACCAACATCGCGGCTGCATAAACGGCTACCCCGAGCAGGACAAGCGATAAACCTCGGGTCCGGTCGAAGCTTGTATTCAGGAAGGTGGCTCTTCCCTTGGCGTAAAAGAGGAAAACCGTAATGGGGAGAATGAGCAGGACGTGGGAGTATCGTTCGTCCTGAAGCGCCAGCCTGATGACGTTCCCTATGGACGCCCAGAACGCGACCAGTGAACACAGGAGGAGTGCTGCGAAGGCCAGGTGTTGCTTGTGAGAGGTCACGTTGAAGGTGGCTTTCAATAGGCCCCATGCCCGCTTATCATCGCCAGTGGCGTTTGCAGGAGGATCTTGATATCCATCCACAAAGACCAGGTTCTGGCATATTCAAGGTCCATCCGCACCATGTCGTTGAATTTGACTCTGCTGCGCCCTTTCACCTGCCAAAGCCCCGTGATTCCTGGTTTCACAACGAGCAAGCGCCGTTTGTGCCACGTCTGATAGCTCGTGAATTCATAAGGCAGCGGCGGTCTCGGGCCAACCAGCGACATCCGTCCCATCAGGCAGTCAAAGAACTGTGGCAGTTCATCGAGACTGGTGCGGCGAATGAAGCGGCCGACACGCGTCACCCTGGAATCGGCCTTGATTTTGTAGACTTCACCGCAGTTGCTCCCAACATCGCCGGAGCCGGCGGACTCCGAAATAAACTGCTTCACGTACTTTTCGTGAATCGTTTCGTCGGCCCCCACATACATGGATCGGAACTTCAAAAAGGTGAAGCCCTTCCCGTACTGGCCGAGCCTCTGCTGCTTGAAGAGCAGGGGACCGCGTGAGGTCATTTTAATGGCGACCGCGATGGCGACTAGTAGAGGCGAGAACAATGCTAACTTTTTATTACGGCACAGGTCCGGATGCTTCTGGATTAGATACGTGCACCACCAATTGCGGCGGTCCAGTTACTCGGTCGGCGAGTTCGGCGCCCGAGCCGGCTTCGTTAGGGTTGATGGGACTCGGCCTTGTCGGTTTTGGTACCCTCGCACGGAAGCGGATGACCAAGCGCGCATAGGCACCAGGAGTTTTAGCCAACCCATAAAGGCGGGCCGGATATGAAGTTCAAGCCTATGTTGCAAACGCCAGAGCGCCCGTCCAAGGCGGATCATCCTCGGCCTGCACAGCCAGTGGTTGTAACGATCGAGAAGCAGGCAGAAGGAAGCCTGATTGTAAGCGTCTGCCAAACGATTGGGGGAGAAGGCTGCCCCGCGCAATCCGTACCCCCGGCTGCGCTGCAGTTGGAATTGACGCTGCTGGGGCTCCCTCTTCGACAGGCATTTGAGCTCGCCGAAAGGGCGCTACGTGGCGAAGCGGAGAATTATCCGCTGAATGTCTCTCATGAGAAGTGGCAGGAAATCTGTGGCACGTGGCTTTGGCGACGCTCGCCCGGCATTCCTTTCGGACAGCAGGTGACGAATTAACCGTATACCAATAGGGGGCTGGATGACTGAAGAACAAATCATGGCGGTTGCAATCGGGAAGCCGTTGCCACCGTCTACTCAAGGCTTCGACGAAGGCGAAGCAATCCCTCAGCCTTATGAAGTTCAGGGATTACCGGCTTGGGCGGATATCAAGATTTATAACACCGCCGGCTGGCGATGGCACTTCTCGGCGCGCTTAATACGTGAGCCCAAGAGAACGCTCCCACAAGGAGGGACCACATGTCCTTCTCCCGGCCAGACCTTCGCGTCCAGACCGGAAGTGTTAGAGGCCGTCCAAAAGTTCCTAAGGGCTCACGACGTTTAAAGCCCTATCAGGATCGGCACAGTTACTTTAGCCAGTACCCACGGACTGGTTTAGATCCGGGGAGTTAGAAGAGCCTCGGCGTAGCTGAGACTATATGACATTCTTAAAGATGACATTCTGTAAGTCAGACCTCGCGTGGTCGTACCAATGGGGGAACTGGTTTGTAATTATATTGCACTACAAAAGGGACTCTCAAAGTTCCGTGGTTCTGTCCTACCTCTACGCACAGATTTTCAGGAAAGTGTGGGGCCGTCCGTTGTCCGCGTCGTTCCCACTCTTCCACCTGAGATAATTTATGCCCAACCGATATCACGAGTTTACCTCTCACAGGACCACGC
>JBAUOG010000989.1:0-2971 GCA_049579625.1 Bryobacteraceae bacterium | reverse complement strand
GGAAATAAAGCGCCACATTGACAAGACCGATCAGCACCGGGACCTCGACCAGTGGACCGATGACGGCGGCGAAGGCAGCACCGGAATTGATTCCGAATACGGCCACAGCAACGGCAATCGCCAACTCAAAGTTGTTGCTCGCCGCCGTGAACGCAATCGTGGCGGTTTTGGAGTAGTCGGCCCCGATCTTCTTGCCCATCCAGAAACTCACGAGGAACATCACCACAAAGTAGATCAGGAGCGGCACGGCAATCCGCAGCACGTCCAGCGGTATCTGGACAATGAGATTTCCCTTGAGGCTGAACATGACGAGGATCGTGAACAGCAGAGCGATCAGCGTGATCGGACTGATCGTGGGAATGAACTGCCGCTCGTACCAACTCCGCCCTTTGGCCCTCAGCAGTATGAGCCGAGTGCCCATCCCGGCTAGGAACGGAATCCCAAGGTAGATGAAGACGCTCCGAGCGATTTCACCGATGCTCACCTGCACCGTACTTCCTTGAAGTCCGAACAGCGGTGGCAGAACGGTGATGAACCCCGTCTTATTCAGCCATTTGTTTCGTGAAGGATAAGAACATCGCGTGATTCCCAGTGTTTCATGGGGTGTTCAACGCATTCCACGAGCCACCAGGAGATCACGCGATGGGTGAAGCGCAAGAGTGGTTATTTGAGCCGAGTTTCAACCGCGCCGTCAAGGTGTGCGCCAGCGACGAGCGGATCACGTCGGATGCGGGCTTGATCTTGCTACGCGAAGCCGATCATCGGCTAGGATTGACGGAGTCATTGGCCGAGCAACTCGCCGATCCGCGCCGGCAAGACCTGATTCGCTATCAACTGGTCGAGCTGCTGCGCGAGCGGCTGTACGCCTTGGCCCAGGGGTACTCGGCCCAAGACGACGTCGATCGTCTGGCCCACGATCCGGCCATGAAACTGGCCGTGTGGAATCGTCCCGGCCCGCAGCCGCTGGAAGAGCGGCTGGCCAGCCAGCCCACGCAATCTCGGTTGATCGATATTTTGACGCTCACGCCGGGTAATCGAGCGGCGCTGCGCGACGCGCTCAGCATGGCTTGCGAGCGACATCTGCGGGCCACGGGGGGCGACCACGCTGCGCGAAAGGTCACTGTTGATGTCGACAGCTTTCCGATCGTCGTGCATGGCCAGCAACCCGGCGCCGCCTACAACGGTCACTACCGAGACACGGTCTATCATCCGCTGGTGGCCAGTTACTCGGTGGCCGGCAATTACGACAGCATGCAAGAGGGACACCGCCTGGGCAACGGTTTCCTGCACGCGCTCTTGCGGCAAGGCCAAGTCCATACAGCGCAAGGCGTGAAACGGTTCCTGCACGAGGTGGTTTGCAAAGCCAAGCGTCTGGGCCACGTGCTCGACTTTCGCATCGACGCCGGTTACACCGACGGCGCGACGCTGGACTTTCTGACCGACGAGAACCTGCGTTTTATCGGGCGCTTGAAGAGCAATCCCGTCCTCGAACGACTCGTGGCGCCGCATCTGGCGCGGCCCGTGGGACGGCCTCCCAAGGGCGGTTATGAAGAGGTCATCGAACTCGGTCCCTATCAAGCCGAATCGTGGACACATCCGCAGCGTTTGCTGTTGGTGATCGTCGATCAGCCCGATCCGAAAACGGGGCAACTGAACCTGCTGCCCGACTATTTCTTCCTCGTGGTCGGCTGGAAGAGAGAGGAACTCGACGGCCCAGCGGCGTTGGAACATTACCGTCAGCGGGGCACGTTCGAGGATCGCCTCGGCGAGTTTCAGCAGGCGATCGGGCCGCATCTTTCCCACGACGATTTTCAGGCCAACGAAGCTCTGTTGCGGTTGTCGCTGGTGGCCTTCAACCTGGCGTCGATCCTGCGGATCGAGTATGAAGCGGAAGCCGGCAGTTGCTTCGATTTGGGCCGCTTTCAACGCGACGTGCTCAAAGCGGGCGGCCGCGTCGCGAAACACTCGGGGCGGCTGAAGCTGTACGTGGCACGGGTCGTGACGCCGTTCTGGAAGCGGCTCGTCGCCTGTCTGAGCCGCTGGAAGCTTCCCGCCCGCTTTCCCTCGCCGCGCGGAGCGCGATTCCGCGCCTGGATGCCGCCGCCCCGGCATGCTTTCCTGCGCGAGGTGCGGCGCTGCTAACGCCGCGACCTCATCGCGAAACGCTTCTCGAAATCAACACAGACGACCGGGGGTAAGGGGGCGGTGCGCCACCTCTGCGCCGCCACATCACCAAATCGCCCGCTGAAAACTCGCCGGAGAGAACGAAGGGAATGGTGAATAAGATCGGTTGAAACGAAGATCATCGAGCCAGTGCAAGCCGCGATGCCCAGGAATACTCAAGTCGGCACTCCGGATCAGACTCTGCTGAAGTACGAATCTCTTCCGCCTGCCCGCTAAAATGTAATGGCGACGGGAAGTCACGACTACGTGTCGCCGCCCGTCCGATCATTGCTCGTGGGTGCTGTGTGCATCCCATGAGGGCCGCCCATCATCCCTTGCCCCCGCTGCCCGCCCCGGCGGATAATGCGGCGATGAAAGCCGAGCCGCTCATTCCCGACTCACCGAAACGCAAGCGCCGCCGCTTCCAGTTCCGCCGGCGGACGCTCTTGATCGTGAGGCTGCCATGAACTCGTCACCGCCGGCGGTGTGGATTCCACCGCCTCCGCCACCCCGTAAGCGACGATTACAATTCTCAGTGCGTGCACTCATGTTGCTTGTCACCGCAGTCGCACTCGCTTGCGGAATTACAAGAGTTGTCATTCTCGCAGTCCAAGACGTGCTGCTCGTTGAACGACGACGGTCGTGGATGGAGCACCACGGTGGTTGGTGGGAATACAATGGTTCACGACGGCGGTCTCCAATGGATCGTCGCGTACTAGTTCATGGTGATGCGAGCAAAGGCCCGTCGTTTTTCAGGCAGTTCATCAATGATTACGGCATCGAGGCAATAGCAGTCACGGGGTATGAC
>JBAUOG010000988.1:0-2245 GCA_049579625.1 Bryobacteraceae bacterium | reverse complement strand
GGCTCAAACCGGAAACGGACTCACCAGATCGTGAGTAACGGCGCAGCGTAGAGCAACCGGATTCTGTCGATAAATCCCCTTCGAACCAGCAAGGGCCCAGCGGGGACCGCGTTGGGCCTGGTTCCGGGATAAACGCGCCACTCGTACAAAGCTCGAATTGGGCAACGCTGGCCCGAAATCCCGACTTCGGAGGTTTCGGAGGATTAGGAACGATATACGGCGTTAGCGTCCGGAATCCTCTTTGCCAATCCGTGTGCTCGGCGGCGGCGCACCCTCGCGATTCATCGATGCTAGACAGCGGTCCCGTTAGCGGTCAGCAACCACGTACTCTACCGGTATCTGAAACAGAGTCGCATCCGGTTCCACTGTCTGCACTTCCTTCAACGCGAACGTTGTTTCGCTGAACCGGTCCGTCGTCTTCCTCAGGATGTTCAGCTTGAGATCGCGCGAAACCCAGGTCTCCGCGACCATCGCCACCGTCTCGGTCTTGGTCCCTGTCGCCATTCTGTATTCACTGGTTCGCCGGTTCCCCTCAGTCAAAACGTTCTCAACCACCTTCGTCCCCAGTGCCTCAGCTCCGGGCTCTCCCTGAGCGGCAGCATTCGCCTCGGCGCTGTTCCATTGCCGTTCTATCGAGTCGCGATTCGGAAAATCCGGCGGCCATGTCGAACGCTGCGCCACCTTAGTTGCCGCGTTCAGGAGATAGCGATAGCCTGCCACCGGGTCGATGATCTCGACGAACGATGTCGATTTTTCTCCCTCGCGAAGATTCAGCATCACTGTGGCTTCAGTGCGCACTCGACCTTCCGAATCCCGACAGAGGTTCGCTGTCTGGAGGGTGTAATGGTTAAGCGTGCCATCGCGGTTCTTCCGCTCAACCTGTTCAGACAAGCGCGCCGAAAATGGCTGGCCTGTAACCGGTCGGAAGTAATCCCCGCCCGCTTTGAGCCAGGCATCGCTCATCGCCGAGCCACCCGGAAACCACACCTGTCCCCGCACAATGGTCGCACCCACTGGAACAACCGACTCTTGTCCCAATGCCAAGGTCGCCGCGGTGACCAACAACAGGAACCTTTGCGCCTGACCGGAATAGAACTTCATTACACCTCCGTGGAAAGCTGGCCTGAGCGGCAGGTTCGTTCTCGTCCACCTATTCTCACGCATTCTCGCTGGCATCGGCGCCGCCGTGAGAGGGCCATCAAGATCCTCACCGTTTCTGACGTCATTCACTACATTCGCAATGGTGGCAGGAAGGTCCGAACAAGCAGGAAATCCTGAAAGCGATTTGATCCCGTCTTGGGCAGCAGAAAAGGGATGGGTGTTTAAAGGATAGGGACTGGGAAACGGCGTTATCATCTGGAATCGCTTTTGTCAGCGGCCGATCCAGATTTATGCTGAGGTCTGTCAGAGGAAATCCGTCGCCGATCACAATTCGCTCCCGACCACAGTTAGCTCCTGCGAAAGGCCTGTCGGCCCTGGAAAACATTAGCCTTCACTGAAGATGGTTCCGAGGATTGACTGTAAGGAATTGACCCTGTGCTCAACCGAGTCTGCCCACTCTAGGTTGGCAGGATAGTTGATCGGCGGAACGTCCTCTGGCATTTGTCGTTGACCAGACCTGGCGTACGCTACCCACCGTGTCATCCCAGCCACGTAAAGATGAAAGACTTCGGCTGCGGACTTTGCATCCTGAAGCGGGAGATAGGCCGAGGGCAGGTCGCCGTCCACAACTCAAAGCCACTCGCCGATCGAAGCGTTTGCCGGAACGATTCTAAAAAGAAAGACTGCGAAAATGCCGCCTATGCCTTTGGCAAAAAAGCAAGAAACAATCGAGACACACCAGTCGAAGGATTCAAGATACTTAGTCGCCGACGGAGCCATGTTTCGAAGTAAGGCTGTGTCTTCATCATCATCGCCAACGATGCTTTCCACCGGGGTCAAACCATCAATCGGCACGTTCAGATTATGTTCACGCATCCTTGGCTCGAAGTCCCCTCCCTCATTGTCGTCATTCATCGCAGCTTCAGGGTGTTGGCAAGATTGACACCGACGAGGTTCAACTTGAGAGTCTATTCGGCCACCAGATTTTCTTGAATGCCAGATTGGGACCGATACACGGCAATGAACGAAGCCGCGCGAGCGCGACAGACGCTTCGCGTGGCTAAGAACTGGGGCGGGTTTCGTAGCAAATCAGCAACTGCCTGACGGCACTATCCTAGGTGACAAGGAGAGTCCCCGTGACCCA
>JBAUOG010000987.1:0-1778 GCA_049579625.1 Bryobacteraceae bacterium | reverse complement strand
CGCGTAGTCCTTTCCACTCCGAGCCGCGTGCTCTGCGCTTGATGTAAGCAATCTCAATCGTGTGGGCCCCCGGATTCTTAAGGCAATCGATGGTCAGATCCTTGCAGCATTCAATCTCCAATCCTGTTTCAAGGCTCAAGAGAACGAGAAATGGCACAATGTCGTCAGCGAGCAGGTGGTGCCGCCGATGGAGGTTTTCCACTAGCGTCGGCGTTTTCATTCCGAACTTGTACCGGTCCCTGTAGAGAGAGCGGAATGCCAAGTGGCTGTGCGAAACAACACCTTCGCTGACGATGATGGCGTCGAGGATGCTCAATCTCTCCGCCATGGTCGGGTCGAGAGCCGTAGGCTGATCGTAGCGAGCGCGAATGAGCGCGATATCCGTGCGCGCCGCATTCCGTAGTTGGCGGGCGACGAAGGGACTATAGGCATCTCTTGGATGGGAGCGGCCGGCTGGTTGGTCGCTGACATATCGCAAGCGTTCGCACAACCCGGTATGGAGCAAATTAGGAGACTGGGCCGCGGCAAGACGCAGACAGTTGATGATCCTCGAAAGGACTTGATTCCTGTGAAGGGGACGCATTCCCAGACTCTCGAGCCACCGCTCAAATCCGTCGATGTGTTCGCCGCGAAGATGACCTGGATCTGCGATGCTATTGCCGGGCTCCGACAGGTAGGCAAAGAACCTACGAACTGCATTCCTGTACTGAACGACTGTTGTCATCGTTCTGACCATTCCCCCGGTGCCCGCGGCGAGCTTGAGGCCGTCCGCGAATACCCGCGCTAAAGCCAGCGGCATTAGATCTTGAAAATCAAATACCCGCTTGCCACCATAGAAAGCTTCCACGGTAAACTTCAAGGCAGTGTCCGCCCCTGGCTGGCACGGTGCCGGGTCAGGCTGTGTATCGAACTGAAGAGGGTGCCCCTTACGGGGGCGCTTCGCGGCGTCGGTCGTCACTTCACCGCTCGCGCCGACAGTTTGTTGGCAATCTCGCCGAACAAAAGATCGGCGGCCGCATCGACGGCGCTTTGGCACCCTGCCAAGTGGTCCAGATAGATATAGGTGGTTTCTAGGCTTGAATGGCCGAGCAGCCGTTGCAACTGTTGAAGAGGGTCACCGATCAAGCGGCGGTAGGGGATAGAATCCGGGTCGTGACTTGCCCTTGCACCTCGCCCAAAGCACTCTTGGATCAGCAATGCCAGCATGTGAACCGCGAAGGTATGCCTGAGGTGATGGGGACTCACGTTCAACGCAATGCCGGCATCGGCGCAACGTCGATTCGCCCGATCAAACACAACCTCCCAACAGTTTGGCGAAACGGGGGCGCCGACTTCACTCAACCACAGGGCGGCCGGCTCCTGCGGCAACCCCTCTGCGTCACAGAGCACGAGACTTCGCCGCTCGTCTGGAGTCAGGCGATCCATTGGCGTGTTGATCCACAAGCCCCGACTCGACAGGAGCATCAACCGGCCATGCGCGATCTCTCGACACAAAATGTGGTCCTTCATTTTTCTCAAGACATTGCCCTGACGAAACTTCGTTACCGCTGCGTCGCGCTCAACAGACAAATACGCCTTGAACCGTGTCAGCAACCGGGCGGGCATTCTGATCGTTCGCCCCTTTTTCCCCTTCGTGAGCCCGGTACGCAACAGAAACGGAAGTTGCCTCTCGCCAGACTTGGTCGCCTCGATGGCATCTCTGATCTCGGAGACCAACAGCGAGCATCCTTCCTCGAGCCGCATTCCGGTGGCGATGAGAAGTTCGGCGAACAAGGCGT
>JBAUOG010000986.1:0-1685 GCA_049579625.1 Bryobacteraceae bacterium | reverse complement strand
AGAAGTGCCAATCTTTGTCCGCGGAAATGTCCTTGGAGAAGTCTCCTTCCAACGCGGTCTGCCCCGATGCGGTGCCGGCCAAAACAGACAACATCGCCATCGCGATGACAATACGTAGCTTCATCGTTGCTTGCCTTCCTCTCTCTGCGAGCGATCTTGGATTTCCCAATAGGGCGCGACCGGGCTTTGCGTTGGCGAACAATCGAGCGGCGTCCCTCCTGGTACTGAAGACGGCGCAGGTCCACTGATGATGAACTGATTTATCAAAGACAACCAGTGGGGTACGCCTATCCATGCGCCTGCTGTTTTTGACGCAGCCTCCCTGCGCCATCGTGTCGAGTAGGGTAGTTCCCCGTTTCCAATCGAAGCCCCATCGCTTCGTCCCCGATTAAGATGTCTGGTCCTTCGCGAAGCTTCACAGCTGGCGGCTTCACATCCCGAAGATTATCACGGAAGAACTCTGCGGGCATGAGTTCACGACCGCAAGTTCACGACCGCTAGCCGAGGGTGCCGACGCTGGATGAGGAGTTGGAGAAGTTTTAGCGGTGAAGGCTAGCGGGGAGCCGTATCGGTACTTGGATCTGGACGCGCGGACGAGAAGGTGCGCGGGGACGGCTCAATGCGGAATTAGGCGGTGCTGGTGGCAATCGGCATTACCGGAAAGGCTGGCGTAACGTCCTGGCGGTGAAACTGGCCGCGCGGGAGAGTGCCTCCAGCTGGCCAAACCTGCTGGTTAGCCCACGACTACGGTCGTTGCGTCGTTTGCAGGGTGCTACTCAGCGCTGGGATTCTTTGCCTTGTTTTCAAGCGATTTCTGGCCAGTGGTTTGGGTGATTTCAGATTTGCGGACCGCTCATCCGGCTTCGGCGAACAACGGTCAGGGAACCAGACGGAAGCAGCGTCTCTGATAATGCACCTCACTCCCGTTCACTCTCTAGCTCCAAGAACCGCTCGAACCAATGGCGGATCTCACGTTTGATCGTCGGGCTGAGTCCGTTTCGAAGACTGAAGGTGTGAATGACAGAGCCAGTCGCAGTAGGGTACACGGCGACTTGAAGGTCTCGAATACCGGAAGTCGTAGCGGACACGCTGAAGGAGACACATTTTCCTTTCTCGACCTCGATGTCCTTCAGGAAATCCTTGACCTCCCCGGCCAAATCCATAATGTCGCAACCTCCTCCCAGACGTCCTTCACGAAGAGCATGTGGACGACCTACGGAGCTTAGAGTCGATCGTTAGAACACAAACTAAGCTTCGTCCTGCTGCTGGACGGCTGGTCTGGATTGTGGTGTTCCGATCGCACTCTCCCTGCTCGAACAAACACTCTTCCCCATACACTCCATGCTCTTCGGAGCCTGTGTCTCACGAGGAAGTCGGTGTTGGGTGAGTCTTATCGCTCAGGGTCTGGGTGTTAGCCCACAAGAAGCGTGTCGTGGACAGTAGTCATGACGTCGTAGTTCCCAGCGCCGTCCGCACGGCGATCAGCAAGTACAGAGACAGCTTGAAAGACAAACCCCATTCGGACTTGGCAACCGTTGTCACCCGCGAGGCTGTCTCGCGCTCCGGCATCGAAGCGGAAGCTGTCGATCATTTGGTTTTCGGCAACGTGATCCACACCGATCCGAAGGACATGTATATTTCACGCGTTGCGGCAGTCAACGCGGGTATTCCCGTCGAGACCCCGG
>JBAUOG010000985.1:0-2340 GCA_049579625.1 Bryobacteraceae bacterium | reverse complement strand
GCCCCGCGTCGTGTTTCGCAATCTGGGGGGGGGCCGTTTCGAAGAACTTATTGAGGATGCCGGGCCGGGCGTGGCCGCGCCACACATGAGCCGTGGGTGCGCATTCGGCGATTTCGACAATGACGGCGACGTGGATATTCTCATTGTGAACCTGAATGAAGCGCCATCTCTCCTGCGCAATGACCTGTCCGGGAACCGGAACTGGCTGAAAGTGAAGCTCATTGGCACGCGCTCAAACCGCAGTGCCATCGGAGCCCAAGTCCTGTGCAAGTATGGCAACCGGCAGCAGATGCAAGCCGTGTTAAGCCAATCGAGCTTCTATTCGGCAAACGATCCTCGGCTGCATTTCGGGCTGGGCGATGATGCGAAGGCCGTGGATCTGGAGGTGCGCTGGCCTTCGGGGCTTAAACAAGCATTTCGCTCCGTGACCACCAACCGGATCGTCACTCTGACGGAAGGCAATAACTCACCTCTGGAGTGGACGGGCACTGTGCACGCTGCCCCGATCTCGCCCTCCCGTTGATCTCGACAAATGTAAAGATCCAAAAGCTTCCATTGCAAACGGCAACTCTCGCTGCTATAGTTAGCGATAACTTCATAGGCTGAGCGGT
Source organism: Bryobacteraceae bacterium (assembly GCA_049579625.1). Classification (GTDB taxonomy): domain Bacteria; phylum Acidobacteriota; class Terriglobia; order Bryobacterales; family Bryobacteraceae; genus CAJCIT01. Next base: position 1,729 of record JBAUOG010000985.1, on the reverse strand, counting down.
CTCGCAGCGGTGAGGGCGGAATTATCTAACCGTGTGAGAATGGCCGAGAGGTTAAGCTGCACACGCTCCTGCCGACAAAATGGCGCCTGCGTCGGGGATATTACCAGCGGATAACTCTGGCATCTGCTCACATATGGCCGTACGACTGAAAGATATCGCTCGAGACCTCGGTGTTTCCGTAGTCACCGTTTCAAAGGTGCTTCGAAACCATAGCGATATTAGCGTGGACACACGACGCCGCGTGCTCAAGCGGATGAAAGAGCTGAACTATCGGCCCAACCTGGCAGCCCGAGCCCTGATCACGGGCAGAACTCACACGGTCGGGCTCATCGTGCCGGATCTTCTCCATCCTTTTTTCGCCCAGGTCGCGAAAGCGATCTCAGGGGTGCTTCGAGAGAGGGATTACGTCCTGATCATTTCCTCGTCCGAAGACGACCCAGCGCTCGAATCAAGTGAGATCGATCAATTGATGGCTCGCGGGGTTGACGCTCTCATCGTCGCCTCAACTCAATGGTCGGTAAAGAGTTTCCGGCTGATCGAAGAACGCGACACACCCTACGTGCTGGTAGACAGAAGCTTCGCTGGTCTGGCGGCGAATTTCGTGGGTGTGGATGATGTGGCAGGAGGCCTGTTGGCGACCGAGCACCTTCTGGAGCAGCGGTGCCGTCGAATTGCCCACATCCGGGGGCCGGACGTGAGTACGGCCGTGGGCCGGCTGGAAGGATATCGCTTAGCGCTGATGCGCGCGGGTCTGGTGCCGCTCACTGAGCACATCGTCTCAGTCGGCGTCTCCGGCGACGACCGGGGGGATGCCCGTGGTTATGAGGCCGCCACGAAGTTGCTCGGGTCTGATCCGATGCCTGACGGCATTTTCTGCTATAACGACCCCGTCGCCCTTGGCGTGATGCGTGCCATTCTCGAGCGCGGCTTAAGGATTCCTGAAGACATCGCAATTGTTGGCTTCGGCAACCATCCGTATGCGGACGTGCTTCGTGTCCCGTTGTCGACTATCGAGCAGAGCAGCGCGGCCATTGGCGAGCATGCGGGAAGGCTCGCTCTCACCCTCATTCAAGCGGATGAGCCGCAACGGCCGGAATCGATCGTTGTGAAGCCGGTGTTAGTCGTACGCGCCTCGAGCTTCAGGAAACCAAGTCAATAACGGCGCTAAACCGGCCTTCATAACACAGAATTCCGGTTTGATTAAAAATATTCTTGTCAGACAAGAAGTTTGGATCAACCAAACAATTTCTGTTCTCACTTTTCCAATAAGCCGCTCTTTCCCCCTTGACACACTTGGAGACGACTAGTACACTCCCACTAGACTTTATCGTTATCGTTACAGTCATCGTTAATTGCGGACGAATTGGCATATTCAGGTTCTCGCTGTTGATCTTTTTTCAGACAAGGGGCATCCCAGTCGTCTTCGGCTGATTCCTGGGTTTAGACGCTAGTCAACACAATCCATGTCAGGAACCGGTGCAGTAGCTGGCCCCCAAGGTACGGTCGGCTTTAGTTCCGAGTAGTCGGCATGCGTAGGTAGGACAGGGGTTTGCGGGTGAAAGCCCGCCGCCGTAAAGGTTTTCCCTAAGAAGTCATAGCATTTTCAGTCGTTTCCGAGTGCTGCCAAAGTTTGGCGGCAGAGAGGACCAAGTTAAGCCCATGGAACGTCGCTCCCATCGAAATCTTCTAAACATCGCATTGTGTCTAGGCAGCCTCGTCTGCTTGTTGC
>JBAUOG010000984.1:0-10577 GCA_049579625.1 Bryobacteraceae bacterium | reverse complement strand
ACGGTCTTCAGCATGAACCCGATAATATATCCCGGAATCTGTGATCGCAAGGACCGACCAAGCACCGGCCGGACTTTGCTAGTACCGATACGCGTCGGCTTTGATTTCGTCAAAGTCGGCCTACCTGCGTACCGTGATCGGTGCTTCATCCAACCGCGCTGTAGCGGTGTCACTTAAAAGCCCGTTTCGGGACGGATCTGCCGGAGCAGCCGATCGTGTAACGCCCGATCTGCGGACGTGGCATTTTGGTGTCTCCGGGCGGATGGTCGGCCACTCGGAGGGTGGGCGTCGCTCTGCGAGGCTCCTCAGGAAGTATGAATGTGGGGAGTTTCGCCGGATTAGGAACGAGACACGGCGAATAGCGTCTGGAATCCTCTCGGCCGGGCACATCCGGACGCGATTAGTAAACACTGCGACGTCACAGGCGATCTATCCAAGAAGGTCGTCTTCCGGTAGGCCACATGAACCTCGAGATGCGAGAATGCTTTCGTTTCGGCGGCTTCCGCGCCAACAGCAGTAGCATGTGCTTTGAAGACCAAAATGAAACCTCGTCTAGTTGCTGTCCTGCTAATGGGTTATCTCCTCAATCCATGCGCAGCCTCTCCTCAGGGTAGATCTGCCATGGGCACGACCAAACTGTCAGCCCAATCGAAGCGCCCGCCAAAACTCTCAAAACCCTCCGGTCCATTCGGAATTGGGCGGTCCTCGTATGGCTGGACAGACCCGTCGCGGCCCGACCGGTATTCTTCCGATTCCCAGGCCCGTCGGGAGTTGATGGTCTACGTGTGGTATCCAACGTCAGAAAAGCGTGCTGATGCCAAGGGAGCGTACATTCCAGGTGCGAAAGAACTGGATGCCCGCCCCAAACTTCAGAGACGAATGGGTAATGAATTCGGGACCAACTGGCCTTTGATAGTTTCCGGAGAGATTTTTCACATGCTATGGAAGGCGCGCCAGCCGCTAAGAGCCCCTCACAATTTCCGCTGGTCATTTTTTCCCACGGCAACGGTAGCACCGGTTTTCACTACACTTCTCTCATTGAAGATCTGGCGAGCCACGGATATGTGGTTGCGGCAATCGAGCACACGGAGTCCGCGCTTGTCGTGTTGTTTCCCGATGGGAGGGCCGTGCCATTCCACGAAGAAGCTCTGCCGGTTGGGCTTGCGCCGGCAGAGCAAATGCAACGAAGGATGGCGTCGATCTCAGCGACGATAACGGAAGGTGCGGCCGATGTCCGTTTCGTGCTTGACCGGCTAACCGAGCTGAACGCTGCCGGCGACGAGAAGGATTTTCCACTGGCCTCTAGGCTCGATACGAGCTTAGTTGCCGCCATGGGTCACTCCGCGGGCGCAGAGTTCGCCGCGCGCGCATGTCAGCTTGATTCGCGCATTAAAGCATGTGTTGACCTAGATGGCGGGATGGTGCCGATAGCCGCCCTTCCCGAATATCCGGATGGGGCAGCCATGAAGCACCCGCTTCTTTTTCTCGAGGCATACCATCCGGCTTCAGAGATGGGCGGGACACCCGCACAGGTCAAGGAGTACGTCGAGAAAAGAGAACAACAGCTCGAGAGCTGTCCTGCGGGAAGTTATGCTGTGGTGCTGAAATCCCCAGGAATCGCACACCCAAGTTTCAGCGACATGCCACTGCTTTTCGCAGGTGAGCGGGGATACCCGGAAACCAAGCTCGTTCTCCACAATCATGAGTTGATTGAAACCTTTGTTCGGGCATTTCTAGATAAGAATTTGAAGCACAGCGAAACGTCGCTATTCGATAGATCGAATACGTCAATTCCGGAAGCGACCATCCAATCCTATGGGCGGCGCTGAGTTCGCGAGTTTGCAGCGCAACGTTGCGTTAGATCTCTGCTTCGCTCCGGCAGATGATACAGAGTAGCAGTAGTTCGAACTCCGCGACCAGCGTTCGCCCGAGGGTTTTGGATTCTCGCAGCTAATCACAAGGGACGGCTTGGGGCTCAATGGGCGGAGACGCGCTGCGCAACGTGGATAACGGTCCCGCTGGACTTGGCGGTTTCTTTCCAACTGATCGCGACGGTGTACCCATCCTCCTTGAACATGATCATCGCGAATTTTTCGCGGGCGCTCACCCGGTGGGCCCTTTGCTCCTCAGTGCCTTTGCTCGTGAAGAACTCGTAGACCTTCTCAAACGAATCGGGAGTGTTGTAGGCCGTTGTGTTTTGGCCGGCCTTTTTCGCAGCCTCGTTAAGCTCGTCGACCGCCTTGGCGCCTGGGTAAACCGGTGGTGCAGCGAAGGCAAATAAATACGTCGCCGCGAGTAGCGGAAGTAAGAATACAGTTCTCATTATTTGGTTTTTCTCGTCCCGTCCGTCCTGAAGGTAGCAGGAAATTAAGGCCGCCGTGATCTGAACAGGTGCGGTCACGCAAGTTCTGTTTGGTATAGACCAAAAAAACCTGGATGAAAGAGGTCACTGTCGCGATCCCCACCGTTACAAAGCCAACGAGTACGACGACCTCGTACGACGGTTGGGCGCTGTGACCGCTGGAGGTTTATGGGCGATATGGCCGCCGTACGACGAATTGCCGGCAACGTTGGATCACCTAATTTGCGTATGTGCCATAAAGGGCACTCCAGAATGCCGCAGCCTTCAGTTTGGGAGACAGCCTCACTTCCGCCCAAATAGCTCCCGGGGCAACTAGGGGGTTCCGTTCATCACTGCATCGAAACCGCGGCTAGTGCCAGTGGAAATGGAGTGCTGAACTGCTGGTCCGCCCCGATTGCAGCAATGTGCCGTTCCACCCCAGATTGCTGCTAATGCTTATAAGTCGTGGCGTACTCGGTGTGCACGCTGGCGGAGTCGTAGCCGGAGTAAATGACGATCGCATCTCCCAGTGAGTTCACGGCGGCGGCTTCCGGCCCGATCTCGTTGCCCGGCCCAGAGACCGTGATCGGACTGCTCCAGGTCCCCGTAGCGGTTGTTCTTCTGACGGCACGGACCCCCGGGGTCGCGCTGCTGTTCAGCCAAATGACCAGTGCCTGGCCACTCGGAGCAACTGCGAAATACAACTGGCCGACACTTGTGTCGCTGGCGGAGATGACCGCGGGGGATGACCACACATTGCTGCTAATGGAACCGCTGACCGCAAACGCCTGCGACGTTGGGAAACCGATAAACTCGTAGACCAGCGTCACCTGCCCCGCATCGTCAGTGGCCAGATCGCAAGTAATCGTCGAACCCTGAGGGGATGCAACGGTTTTGAATGGGCTCCAGGCGCCGCCGGCGTTGCCCTGCGTAGTGGAAGCGTAGGCGCCGGCATTGTTCACCGCCACCAGCGCCGCTCCCCCGGAGGAATCCAACGCCACTCGCACATCGTGCGATGCGCCATCGGGCCCGAGGAGCGATCCCGAGTCCGCCCAGGAGCCGGTACCCGCATTCTGCCGCGAGGCGTGCAAAATGAAGGCGCTTAGCCTGCAACCATATTTCGTGCAGACTGCATTGTAGGATTCCCATGTCACAATCACCGCCCCATTTGCGCCGATTCCTACATGATTGGCGGAAACATGCTCGGCGCCGCCGGCGACCATCTCCGGTGAGGTCCAAATTCCCCCGGCAGGCCGAAGCACGGCCATTACCGAACCAGTCGTGCTCCTCGGGCCGCCCACCGTCCAGGCGATCGCGGCAGCGCCTTGTGAATTCATTACAAAAATTGGACTAGACGCGCCCGAGATCAAAAGCTGAGGCGGATTCCAGTTCGAGTCGGGCGGCCGATCGGCGGTCCATACCCCGTTGGCATCGCTCCATACTGCTGTAGCGAATCCGGCTGTACTGATCCGCACCTCCGGAAAAACAGAAGCCGTCTCGAGTGGCGGGGAGACCTCGGCAACAGCCCCCCAATTCCCGGCGGTCGTTTTCGGGCGTGACCAGAGCTGATCCAAACTCGTGCGCTCATCCCATAGAGCCACCGAGTTGCCAGTTCCATCTATGGCCGCGGCCGCCTCCCAGCCCTGACCGCCCGTACTGAGCACGACGGGTGGACTCCAGACGCCGGTCTGTGCAGATGCCGACGCTAAAAATGTAACTGCAAGACTAGCTAATCGAATTTTCGCATTGAGCCTGATCATGATTGGGCCCTCATACTTTCGAGCTCCCATTCGTTATTAGTCGAGCTGGCTGCGTTCGCTGCCCTGCCTTATTCATCTGCGACTGTGTAAAGCATGGGCACCGCGCATTCAGCGCGATTCCGTTTAAGAGCCGGCTCAAGTGTAAACGGGATACTTCGCGCAGATGTCACCGGCATGTAAACACAATGTAAATTTGGAAAGCCGCCCACCAACCTGGTACCTACAGACCACTGGCTCCGCTTCTCGTTCCCGACACTGCGACGTCTCGCGCGAACTCAAATAACTTTCGGAGTCCAGGAATTGAACAGGACAGCCGCGTCATCGAAACCGCGATTGAACCCAGTCCCACGGGGGCGTTGGCTGCTCAACCTCTTTCATTCTGAACGGCCCTTCCCACCAGCAACCTCGGTCGCACTTCCAGTAGCGGGACCGAATTCGGAACGATATGTGATATCGGAAGCTATTTTTCGGCAAAACCGCGTTGGCCGTGTTTGGTCTGTCATATGGAAGGTCCACATTTCCGAGGACACGGGCTCTGGCGTATCGGCAACTGTCGCGAAGCCAAGGGATATGACGGTGCGCAACCTTGGTACCGACCTCTCGATCCGGCAACGGAGAAGTCGGTGAAGTATGAGGCCCACCTGGAGAAGCGCGCCCTGGCCACACAAGACCGCAAGCGGCGAGCTGGAGCAATCGGAAAAAACGGCCATTAGGCGTTTGGCAGGCACCTCGCGTTCGCTGCTGCTTTCACTCTATGGCCACCCGCAAATTTCGCAGACACCGTAACCTTAATGAATCCAGGCAAGAATGAATCCAGGCAAGCCCATCATATGCAGGTTACTGCGTCACATCGGAATACTCTCTATGGGATAGGCCCCGGGTGCTACTCAAACATTCCTTCAAATAACACGGAACTCAGGTAGCGCTCGCCTGAATCTGGCAGTATCACTACAACCGTCTTCCCTTTCATCTCGGGTTCTCTTGCGACACGTACGGCCGCCACCACGGCGGCACCACTAGAGATGCCGCTAAGAATGCCCTCTTCACGTGACAGCCGACGGGCCATCTCAATTGATTCTTCGTTCGTGACCAGCTCTGTGCGGTCCACGATGGATAAATCCAGAGTGTCAGGCACGAATCCAGCGCCGAGACCCTGGATCTTGTGCGGGCCGGGCTTCAGCTCTTCGTGATGAATCGTCTGGGTGATCACCGCACTATTGGTTGGTTCCACCGCAATCGAAATCAGCGGATGCTTTTTCTCATATTTGATGTAGCGCGAAATTCCGGTAATTGTTCCACCGGTCCCCACGCCGGAAATTAGCACGTCAACCACGCCACCGGTGTCTTCCCAAATCTCAGGACCCGTCGTCTTGAAGTGAATCATCGGATTTGCAGGGTTTTTGAACTGCTGCGGCATAACATAGTGATTTGGATCCGAAGCGACAATCTCCTCCGCTTTCGCAATAGCGCCATTCATGCCTTTCGGACCTTCCGTCAGTACGAGGCTGGCGCCCAGCGCCTTCAGTACCTTCCGCCGTTCAATCGACATCGTCTCGGGCATCGTGAGTGTGATGGGATAGCCGCGCGCCGCGGCAACGAAGGCGAGGGCAATTCCCGTATTACCACTTGTCGCCTCCACAATTTCTTTCCCCGGGATCAGCAGCCCCCGCTCCTCCGAATCCCAAATCATCGCCGCGCCAATCCGGCACTTGACCGAATAAGCGGGATTTCGCCCTTCGATCTTCGCCAGGACCGTCGCACCCGCGCCTGCCGTGACGCGGTTCAGCCTTACCAGTGGCGTTTTGCCAATGCTCAATGAATTGTCTTGGTAAACCATACACGCTCCTCTTTCATTTTTCCCAGTTGGGAATGTAGTGCGCATGCCTTATTTGCCGGCCGCCAGCCATCAACCTCTACGATCTTCGAAGTGTGGTTCTACGGCTGAACGGAAGTCGAAGTCGCAAGACCTGTTCGCGATGACGTTCTTCGTTGAGGTTGCGAACGCGAGCTAGCAACAAGTCATGCAGGGAAATCATGCCGGCTATTTGTTCGCTCTCCCTGTCGATAACCGGGAACCGTGTGAAGCCGGTTTCGGCCATTCGAAACACGACGACTCGCAAGGGCTCGTCTGTGTAGGCTACGACCGGTTCTGTGAGTACGTCTCCCAGAGGGGCATTCGCCGAAGTCGATGCGATGAGTTCGTGCAGTTGCTTTCGTGTGATCACGCCTTTCATCCGCTTTTGATTATCAACAACTGGATAGAGATGTTGCCCGCGGTGTGCTGGCTCGCGGATCAGTGTATCTCGAAGGTCAACCATCGTCGCTCCAGCCGGCAATGCTACAAGTTTGGTGCGCATGACCTCGCGTACAAAGAGGATCTCCAACGCGTCGGTCGCATACTCCCGGGTGATGTGGAATCCGCGTCGGGCGACCTTCTCGGTCAAAATAGACCTCTTTAACAGCAACACCGTTGTCGCGTGCGCAAGCATTGCTGCCACTAGTAAAGGAAGCAGCATGGTGATGTCGTGGGTCAATTCAAGTGCAAAAAGAATCGCGGTGAAGGGCGCGCGCATGGTTCCACCCAGAATTGCGCCCATGCTCACCAGTTCCCAAAACCCGGCGCCTTCCTTCGGCAGAAACCGCTCTTCTACCCCGCCCAAGGCGGCCCCCATCATCAGAAGCGGGGCTAGCACGCCACCCGATGTTCCCGACCCGAGAGAAATTACCCAAATTGTGGACTTGACGAGAAGAACCCCAGCTATCACTGCACGCGGCACATCTCCTTGCAGAAGAAATTGGATTGTGTCGTAACCCACCCCAAGCGCTTGCGGAAAGATCAGTCCACCCAATCCAATCGCAATTCCCCCGATCGCAGGCCACCACTTCCAATGGATCGGCAGCTTCATGAACGAGTCTTCGGCCGCATAGACGGCGACCGTCAATAGAGAGGACAGGCAACCAGCCAACAAACCGGCGATGACACAATCGGCCAATCCTTCAGGACCGATGAAGATTGCGTGCTGTGGCACCGGAAAGAGAGGGCCCAGGCCCAGGACATATCGCCGCGCAGCGCCGGCAGCAGCACTGGCCAGAGCAACGGGGATAACGCTCCTCGGCTTCCATTCAAAAAGTAAAAGCTCCACCGCCAGGAGTACAGCCGCCACCGGGGTGGCGAAGGTTGCAGACATACCGGCTGCGGCCCCAGCCACAAGCAGCGTTTTTCGTTCGGCGGCAGTCAGATGGAACAACTGGGAAGCGATCGAGCCCAATGCTCCGCCGGTCATGATGATGGGGCCCTAGGCACCGAAAGGACCTCCCGATCCGATCGAGATGGCTGCCGAAACTGGCTTCAGCACTGCGAGCCGTGGCTGTATTTTGCTGCCGTTGATGAGAATCGACTCAATTGCTTCCGGAATGCCGTGTCCGCGAATGCGCTCGGAGCCGTAACGAGCCATAAGCCCGATCAAGAGGCCTCCGGCGACGGGAACGAATACCGCTAGCCAGCCGAGATGGTTGCCCGCCGGGGTGACGGCCGCTGTGCTCAGGCGCCCGTAATAGAAGACGTTGGTAAAGAACAAAATGAGGTGAAGGAGTGCCCATGCGACAAACGTACTCAAGATGCCTATGCCAATCGCGAGTAGCGAAATGGGTATGACGTGCGCGGTGGTCGTGAAATCACCGAGCGCCTCTTCTTTCTGTATCTTGTGGGAGCTCACCGCCCTTGGTTACTCCTTGTTAGTCGAAGTACGGAATTCAACGCGGAGGCCAGTTCAGGACCGGACTTCTCCAGTTCCATTCGATGCGCCAGCGTGAGTTTGCGCAAAATCACCCGTCCGGCGGGCGTCAAGCGGACCCAGACTTCGCGCTTATCATGGTCTGCCACATGTCTGGAGACTGCCCCCCTGTGCTCTAGCCGGTTTATAAGTTCTACGGCGCTGTGATGCTGGATGAACATGCGCGACGCAATCTCTCCAATCGTTGGGTTTGCTCCCTCGGGAAGGCCATGCACCGCGAGCAGAAGTTGGTGCTGCTGGGGCTCGATGCCATGTTCCTTCGCCTTCAGTTCGCTGAAATGAACGAAGCGTCGGATCTGGCGGCGAAACTCCGCCAAATCACGATATTCATCGATCGACAGAAGGGTGCCTGCATTCACAAGTGTATCGTATCACGATGTATTAAACGTTCCGACGGCGTGCACGTTAGTATCGGGCTATGTTTGTTGATTTGAAGACAAGCCCTGAGCAGTTTCATGACATGGTGGCCCGGGCGTTAGAAATAGTGGAGCGATATTACGCCGAACTACCGAATATGCCGGTAATGCCCGTCACGACAGCAAGCGCCATTCGTGATTGGCTCTATGAACCCTTACCCCAGCAGGGCACCACTGTTGGTGACGCGCTCGCCACTATCCGGGATATCGTGTATCCATTGTGTAGGCACAACGGGCATCCCAGGTTTTTTGGATACGTTGCGTCTCCCGGGACTGCCGCGTCGGTAATTGGGGACTTCCTGGCTGCCGCCTTGAACGCGAATGTGACCTCCTGGAGGTCGGCGCCGGCAGCAGCTGAGATGGAGCATCTAGTCGTCGATTGGTTCAAAACAATACTCGGCTATGATGCCGGAGCGACAGGCCTTTTGGTGAGCGGTGGATCCATGGCCAATTTTTCCGGGCTGGCAGCCGCTCGCACGGCGGCCGACCCCGAAATGGGAAGATTCGGCGGCGGCGGGAGGCCTGCATTGCGGATCTACGTCTCCAACGAAGGACACTTCTCGATACACAAAGCTGCTCGGTTACTAGGCATCGGTTCAGAAAATGTGCAGTCCATTCCTACCGACGGCTCTCTGCGGATCGACGTCGCCGAACTGGAGCGTCGCATTGACGTCGACCGGAAAGCGGGCCTCCGACCGATGTGTATCGTTGCAAACGCCGGAACAGTAAACACAGGAGCGGTGGACCCAATCGAAGAACTCGCAAACATTGCCGCGCGCCACTCCTTGTGGCTTCACGTCGATGGCACCTATGGAGGGTTCTCCGCGCTCGCTCCATCGACGAAGTACGGGTTTGCAGGGATTGAGCGGGCGGATTCCGTTTCGCTTGATCCACACAAGTGGCTATATACGTCGGTGGGATGCGGTTGCGTTCTGTACCGCAATCCGCAGGTCGCCACCGCCACGTTCGCACACGACGCGGAATACACGCGCCCCGTTGGCTTAACGCGCGATGAGGCGTTTGCCTTTTGGGACCTCGGGCCCGAGTTGTCCCGGCCTTTCCGAGCGCTGACGGTTTGGCTGCAGATAAAGCTGTACGGTGCGCGCAATCTGGCTGCCGCTATCGAGAGCAATCTTGCATGCGCTCGGCATTTTGGACACTTAGTGCAGAACGCCGAGGATTTTGAGTTGCTTGCTCCGGTGGGCCTTTCCATCTTCTGTTTCCGTTGCCGGCCCCGGAACTACACGGGTGACCTCGACACACTCAATGAACGCATTCTCATCGAATTGCAGCGTGGTGGCAGCAGTTACGTTTCGAACACGCGCATTGGCGGAAATTTCGCGCTCAGGGGCTGTGCGTTGAACTATCGAACAACCTTCCAAGACATGGAACACCTGCTTGACGACGCCCGGGGGGCCGCCCGGTTAGCACTTGCGTCCGTGGACGGAGCGAATTGAAGCCTTTCTATGTTTCCACAGTACCGGTAACCGCGGACCTCGCAGCCTGTTGATCCCGCCGTCGTGAGAGATACAAAGACGATTGCTCAAACTTTGTAAGGGGCTGGGTGCTGGCCGGCTTCTGGGATGGCGGCTTTCCGGCTTCAGATGAAACCTACCGTCAGGTTCTGGGACTCGGATGGAGACCACCGTTTTGAGACGAGGGGAACCCCGGTAGCTGCGGCGTTGAGGCCATAAGACTCGAGGCAACAAGACATGAGGCCCTTGGCACGAACTCTTCTTAAAACCGCATCTGGCGAGCGCTTCGATTTCTGCGCTCGCAGCATGGAATTAGGACCGATACACGGCGTTGTCGTCGCTAAAACGGTCGAGCCTCCTGTCGGCGGATGATTGACACCAGACTTCACGGTCCTAAACCGAGCAAGGTTCCCAGAGCCCCTTATCTTCGGAGCGATCCTTCGCAGCACGTAATCCAACCATTCTCCGAGTACTGCGTTGTCGGGTAGGACAATGGCGCTAATCGGGCTTCGAATGATGCCGACGTTTCCATCGTCCCCCCTAAAATTCCGTACGGCGAGTTTTCCTCGGTACGGCTTCAAGGCCGGAATTTTCAGACAAGGCCTTCCCAGCTAACTAACTGGTTTGCCATCGTCCTTCGTGCTCTCTGCGTCCATCGGAATTTCCTGCTCTGTGTCAGGGACGATGTGCTTTGAAACACCTCCGTGCGAGCGGTCCGACCGCTCTACCCCAGGGGCCCTCGCTCCGGTCCGGGTTATTCTGTCCCGGTCCATCAACACTTAATCGGCCCC
>JBAUOG010000983.1:0-2076 GCA_049579625.1 Bryobacteraceae bacterium | reverse complement strand
GTTGGACAGTTCCACTTCTTCGTACTCGAAACAGCGTTCCAACTTCGCCCACATATTCAACGTGTACGCCACGGCCTTACCCAGAGCGCTTTGGGGCAACACTTGGCGTGACAACACCTGACACGTTTCCTTAATCTCATCCACCCACGGCTGCGCATGCTCGCGCCGTAGCGCGAGACGTGCAACTCCGCTTATGCCCCGCTCGCGGGCGTTGCGATCCACCAGAAATAGCGCGTCCATACGCACGACCATCTTCACCGCTTCCCCGTCTTGCGGGTTCACTTTCACGGCGTCTACAAACTTCCTTCGTGCGTGCGTCCAACAACCGACGTGCACCATCTTCGGCCCACCAACGCCATCGTAGGCTTGGTAGCCGTCGGTTTGCAGGATTCCCTCCCACTTGTCCAGAAACTTTCGCGGACCCTCACGTCCGCGTCCCAGACAAAACTCGAACACCGTCTCACCGCCCGGTTTTCCGTACTGCCATAGATATGCCTCGTGGTTTTTGCCGCGCCGGTCGTGCATCTGCACCGGAACCGTGGTTTCATCGGCCTGCAGATAGCTTGCCCTCAGCAGATCCTTGCGCATCGCCGCCACCACCGGTACCAGCAGTTCGCCCACCCGCATTACCCACCCATCCAGTGTCGCCCGACTAATCTCCAGGCCCGCTTCTCGTTCCAGAATCTCCGCCTGCCGATACAGCGGCAGGTGATCGCAATATTTAGCTACCACGGTGGCGATCACCACACTATCGCTCGCTAGTCCCCTTTCGACGATGCGCGGTTCCAGCGTCGCCATCGTCACCGTGCCGTGTTCACAGCACCGGCAGACCCGCTTTTCGCGCTTGGTAACACGCACGAAATAGCGCGCCGGTTCCACATCGAGCTGTTCGCTTGCGTCGTATCCGATGATTGTCGTTTCCTGACCGCAGGCCCGGCAAGTCTCCTCATCACAGCGAACCACTTTCTCCACGCGCGGCAGATTCTCGGGCAGTCGCTCACGGCCGGGATGCGGTTTGCGTTTCCGGCGAGCTGCTTGCGCCAGCGGCTCGCGCCGCGCTTCGGCTTCCACCTCGTCGCTGCTCACCCCAGGTTCTTCGTCGGCCAGTAACTCCAATTGCAGGTTACTCAGCGTTTCGCTGTTCGGTCCGAGCATCTGGATGCGCCGCTGTCGCAATCGCTCTTCCAGTACTTGGATTTTCAGATGGGCCCACTGTAGCTCACGCTCTAACTGTGCAATCCGAAATTGGGGATCGGGTGCGCTCACAGGGAAGTTCTATATTACGAGAAAAGGCCCGTAAATGCGACTGTTTTTTGTGGTGGCGCGTGAGAATTTTTAACGCACGCATCTTCGAAGAAATGTTTTATGCCGCCGGCACTCGCCGATGCCAGTTCGACCGTGGACGCGCTTGCGTCAGGTCCATTCCATTTACCAGCATCGCCAGTTCTTCGGGTCGCATGGTTACGCTCCGAGACCCCACCGCGGCCGGCCAGCGGAAGCGACCGCGCTCCAGTCGCTTCGCACACACCCACAATCCGCTCCCGTCCCAGACCAGCACCTTCAGTCGTGTCCGCGTGCGATTCGTGAACAGAAACAGGTGCCCGCTCAACGGGTCCTGGCCGAGGTGATCGCGCACCAAGCCATACAGGCCTTCGAAGCCTTTGCGCATGTCTACCGCTTCGGTGCCCAGATAGATCTTTGTCGCAAGGCCCAGCCCGAACATCGCTACACGGCCTCGGCGACACGAATGAGCAGCGTTATCTCGCGTTCACCGAAATTCCAACCGCTCTCGATTCGTCGCCCGTTGTTCAGCACCAGTACAAATCCCGGCCGCGGTTCCTTTGCCGCCTCCATGTTCACTCTTACCAGTTGCTGCCGACCGCTCCCGCGCCGCAGGTAACGACCGAGTGTGCTGAGGGCAATGCCCACCTGCTGACTGTACGCGATCTGGGTCAACCCACTCGTCCTGAACTTCTCCAGTAACTCTTCGATCTCTTTCTCAGTCCGCCTCTGTCTCATCCTGCCATCTCAGCAGCCCGCGCCCGCGCCATCAAGAGGGTTTCCTCTGACGCTTAC
>JBAUOG010000982.1:0-3759 GCA_049579625.1 Bryobacteraceae bacterium | reverse complement strand
CTTTAGATGTGAGTGGTGCAAGAGAAGACTTATTGAAGTGTTCAAAACTTGCTGCAAGGCGAGTTGTTCCCGATGCGGAGTCAGAAGCGAGTCTCGGCAAGATAACAAAGTTGTCAGTGGGGCCGACGCATGAATCAAGTGAGGCCAGCCATCAGCGAACGGCTCTGGGGCCGATAAAGGCGACGGGACCGACCAGCGTATTGAACTTGGCGGCGATCTCTTAGCCATTCTTGTCGAACCAGCCGAGGCGGCCCGGTTCATTGTCGGCAATGATTCCATAAATTCGTGGGCGGCAGCAACCGAGAGTGTATTCTGTGATTCATGCCGTGGATGAGCCAGCTGTATCAGATAGTGTGCCTATTCCTACTCGCCACGCTCCTCTCTGCCGAGCCGTTGCACTGGCGGCTGATCGGGCCATTTCGCGGTGGGCGCGTCACGTCGGTCGCAGGCGTTCCGGGTCAGCCCAACGTGTATTACTTCGGAACTCCCGACGGCGGGATTTGGAAGACGACCAGCGGCGGACAGGTCTGGAAATCCATCTTCGATTCGACCGGTATTGCGACAATCGGGTCGATCGCCGTGGCCCCGTCGGACCCGAATGTTCTCTACGCCGGGACCGGTGAACGGCAGGAGGGCCACGGCGTGTACCGGTCGAATGACGCGGGCGCTACCTGGTCCTCTGCGGGACTAGACAACGCTAGATTCATCACATCGCTGATCGTGGATCCGCGCAATCCCGATCACGTGATCGCCGGCGTCAATTCACTTGGCTACTCGATTATCTGGAGGCCGCTGCCGAAAACCGCCTACACATACGACCGCGGCGTTTACCAGACTACCGACGGGGGGCGCACCTGGAGCAAGGTGCTCTGGAAGGACGACACGATCGGGGTGGTGGACCTCTGCGCCGACCCCGACGATCCGAACACGCTCTACGCCGTCCTCTATCATCCCGCTTCCGGCAAAGGGACCGCGGCGATACTGGGGACCTCGGACCTCTATCGCTCCACCGATGGCGGGTCCACCTGGTCGGCGCTCTCCTCCGAGGGGCTTCCCGAGAAGGGCCGCGGGCGCATCGGCATCTCGGTGGCGAAGACCGAGGGGCGGAGGATTTATGCCGTTCTCGAGCAGGGCTTCTTCCGGTCCGACGATGCCGGCGCGCACTGGACGCAATCCAGCAAGGACCCACGCGTGGTGGCCAGCAATTACTTCAGCCGCGTGTTTGCCGACCCTACCAACCCGGACACGATCTACGTCGCGCAGACTTCGCTTTACAGGTCCACAGATGGCGGCCGGACTTTCGAGGCCTACGTGGGTGCGCCGAGCGGCGACGATTTTCACGTCTTGTGGATCGACCCTCACGATGGCAATCGCATGCTGCTGGGCGTGGATCAGGGCGCGATCGCGACGGTGGATGGCGGCAAGACATGGAGTTCGTGGTACAGCCAGCCGACCGGCGAGTTCTACCATGTCGCCACGGACCGGTCGTTTCCGTACCGCGTGTACGGCGCGCAGCAGGACAGCGGGACCGTGGGAACGCTCAGCCGCAGCGATTACGGCGAGATCACGGCGCGGGACTGGTCACCGGTCGGCGGTTTCGAATACACGCACATCGCGCCCGATCCCGCGCATCCCAATCTGGTCTATAGCCAGGGCTGGTATGGCAGCGTGGTTCGCTTCGACCGGAACACCGGAATGGTGGACTCGATCTTCGACAAGGGAAGCGAGTATCGCACGATTCAGATGGCACCGCTGCTCTTTTCACCGCAGGACCCGAAGAAGTTGTATCTCGGCACGCAGTACCTGTTGCAAACCGTGGATGCCGGCCAGAACTGGACCCGACTCAGTCCCGACCTTACGGGCTTCGTCAAACCCGCCGCCGACGAGCCAGCCGACCCAGACGCCCCGCCCGAGCCGGCGATCTCCACCGTCGCCGCTTCGCCGGTCCGCGCCGGCGTTATCTGGGCAGGCACCAGCAATCGCATCGTACAACTGACCGAGGATGGCGGCGCTCACTGGAAGGTCGTCACTCCGCCCGGAATCGCCGCACCGGCCTTAATTAAGGCAATCGAGACCGGACGTCACGATGCGGCCAACGCCTACGTGACGGCGGGAGACAGCCGCATGCGCGCCGGCGGACCGTACATCGCGCGCACTCATGACTCTGGGAAGACGTGGAAAACCATCGTCAATGGCATTCCGCCTCAGGACTCGGTCGAAGTGGTTCGCGAAGACCCGAAACGCGCGAACTTGCTGTATGCCGCGACGACCACGGGCGTCTTCGTTTCGCATGACGACGGCGATCATTGGGAGTCGCTGCAGCTCAATCTGCCGCACACGATGGTGACCGATCTTGACGTGCATGGCGACGACCTGGTCGCATCGACCTACGGCCGCGCGTTGTGGATCCTCGACGGCCTCACACCGGTCCGCGAAGCTGTGACTGAAACGACGCTCTTCCCGCCGGCCACCGCGATTCGCGCGCGTTGGGACAACAATCAGGACACGCCTCTCCCGCCCGAAACGCCGGCGGGAGAGAACCCGCCCGACGGAGCGATCCTTGACTATTACCTGAAGACCGCCAGTGCCTCCGGTGCAACGCTTACGGTCACCGACCGGGCGGGCCGCGTCGTCCGCCGACTGTCATCGACCGACGAGACGCCGGAGCTGCCGCTCCCGAATGTCCCGAGCTACTGGTTCGGGACCGACGGTCCATTGCCGGCCGCCGCGGGTTGGAACCGGCACGTCTGGGATCTGCGCGGCGCTCCGCTGCAGGCTGTTCCTTATTCCTATGGAGGCGATCTGCTCGAGTACACCGAGTACACGCTGGCCGACCATGCCATTCCGGGGGAGACCCCGCGCCAACAGCCCCTTGCTCCGATCGTTCCGCCCGGCACTTACACACTCGCTCTGACCGTGAACGGGGAAACGCATCGCCAGACGCTGACCGTCCGGCAGGATCCGCGAGTTCCCGTCCCGCAGGCCGATCTCGACGCGCAGTGGGAATTGGAGCAGAAGGTGATGCAGGCGATGGAGACCAGTTACAAAGCGTATTACGAGGCGGTCGCGCTGCAGAAGGAGGTGACTGACGAAACGAAGAAGAAGCAGTTCGACGCCGTGATCAAGGGCACGACCAAGGCGCCTGGCGTGGGCCCAGTGAATCGCGACCTCGCGCGCATGATCGTAAGCCTGCAGGGCGGAGATGTGCGGCCTTCGAACACGGTGCGCGAGGCGATCGATGGGAAGTTGAAGGCTCTTGCCGAACGGCTGGCCACGCTGGAGTCCTTGAAGAAATAAACGGTGCAAGATCTGGCGTGCACCATTTGCTGTGATTAGCCGCGGCCACCTCGAAGTGTTTGAGAGCCGGGTTGAGCAAAGGGTAAGTTTCTTCGATCATTGGCGGAGGACCCGGAAACGGCGATATGGGAAGCGTCGTCCGCGCTCCGAGCGAGTCGTTCGGCCACTCGGAGAATGGTCACCTTCCTAAGTGTCGTTCGGCCGTCACTCCCGTGAAGTCGTGACCGGTGATCTGCCGCGGAATGACAAAGTGGATTCCAGACGATATCGCCGTGTATCGTTCCCAATCCGCGGAAGCCTACGGCAGACGAGCGGTCTGTGAGTCTTCCGCACCCTAAGATCACTGGATGAGCCTTGGCAATGACCAATGTCTCAATGACGGGTGGTACGCCAAAACCGGTTTGCCATAAAGATACGCCTGCCAAACCGGTCCGCAAACGCGACTATCTAGAAGCTCATTTC
>JBAUOG010000981.1:0-4659 GCA_049579625.1 Bryobacteraceae bacterium | reverse complement strand
AAGCGCAACAGCGCCTCAGGGAGCGATTACAAGCCCGAGACAACAACACTCTGCCTGCGTTGCGCCGTGGGCAAGATCTCACCTTTGGGGAATGGTCGGATTTTTATTTGGAAAACTTCTCCAAGCCGCCGTTTCGCGCGCTGAAGACCCACGAAGTGAATCAGCGCGCCTTGAAGCACCTGAGAAGAGTGTTCGAGAGCACGAAACTCGCAAACCTGACGGCTGACGATATCGAGATGTACCTTCGCCAGCGGCTCAAGCAGCGAGCGCGGGTAAAGACCAAGAGTGGATTCGTTGAGAAGCAAGTGCTGAAAGCAACGACAGTGCATCAGGAATTACGAGTGCTGCGCCGCATGCTGAATGTGGCGGTTCGCAAGAAGTTCCTATTTGCGAATCCATGCGCGGGTGTCGAATTTCCGGCGCGGGTCGATGGACTGTTCCGGCCGCATTACGTAACTTGGTCGGAACAACAGAAGATCGAGTTCAACGCGCCAGAATACCTGCGAAACGTGATCCGCATCATCACAGAAACCGGACTTCGGATCTACAAAGAGCTGGCCCCGATGAAGAAGGACCAGCTTGATCTTGAGAATCGGACGGTGTGGATCCCAGACTCGAAGACGCCTAACGGAGTCGCCGAGGTTCCACTTACGGACATCGCGGCTGATGCTTTCCGAAGTCAGCTTGTGATCTCAGGGCCGGGACTTTTCCTATTCCCGAGCGACGAGAATGCCAGCGGCTATCAGAGTACGTTTAAGACCGTTTGGCACGCGACGTTGCGGCGCGCGGGTGTTCCGTACTTTCGTATTTACGATCTACGTTCGACGTATGCCACTCGACTCAGCGCAGGTGGTGTTGCAGACGAGTGGGTCACCCAGTTGCTCCGGCAGGGTGATGCGAAGGTGTTCAAGAAATACTCACAGATGAAGCTACAAATGAAACGCGAGGCGTTGGCTAAACTGAACCGCCAAGCCAACGAGAGTGGGCCGGGTTCTGGCACAGTGCAGAGCCATTCCGGGCAGGGTTTTGGCACAGTTTTGGCACAGTAGAGGCAAAGACAAAGCGAATATGATGGAGCGTTGGTCTAACAACTCCTTTGGAATCAATGGAGGTTTGGTCGGGGCGGCAAGATTCGAACTTGCGACCCCCTGCGCCCAAGGCAGGTGCGCTACCAGGCTGCGCTACGCCCCGACATTTGCTGGCTAATTCATTTTAGGACACTTCCCAGCTTTCCCCAAAACCGCCATAGGTCACTTTCTCTTTTTCTTCGACCGGACTGTATCAAAACTGTATCAAAACCCTTCAGTTCGGCCTAATTGTACTTTTGTGCTGCTCGTTGGCTTGCCGATTGAGCTTCAGCAGAGCCTCACGCTTCATTTGCAACTTCATCTGAGAGTACTTCTTGAAAACCTTGGCATCACCCTGCCGAAGCAACTGGGTGACCCACTCGTCCGCGACGCCACCCGCAGAAAGCCTGGTGGCATAGGTTGATCGCAGGTCGTACATCCGAAAATACGGAATGCCAGCCCGCCGCAACGTTGCGTGCCACGCTGTCTTAAACGTCTTCTGAGAGCGATTCGGGTCCGTGCTGCTCGGGAAGAGCCACGGCCCGGGACCCGCCAGTTGCATCTGGTCCTTGAAGGCTTGAAGCGCCACATCGGTGAGAGGCACCTCAGCGATTCCATTTTCTGTCTTGGAGTCCGGAATCCAAACGGTTGCGTTGATGAGGTCAATCTGGTCCTTGCGCATCGGGGTTAGTTCCTTATAAAGCCTGAGCCCCGTCTCGGTGATGATCCGAACGGCATTGGCCAGGTACGGAGGCGCGTGAAACTCGATTTGTTGCTGCTCCGACCAAGTCATGTAATGCGGGCGGAACAAGCCCTTCACGCGCACGGGAAATTCAACGCCCCAACAAGGGTTTGACGGCAGCAATTTCTTGCGCACCGCCACGTTGAGCATACGACGCAGCACCCGGAACTCCTGGTGTACGGTCGTCGGCTTAATCAGGCCGAATTCGATGAAGCCTGTCTTCGTGGCGCGCCGGACCTTTTGTCGGAGCCGCACCCGTAAGTACAACTCGATCTCATCGGCCGTCAGGGCCGCTAACGGCTTCTTTGCAAACGAATCGACCAAGTGTTTCACCGCCCGCTGGTTGGCGGCGTGTGTCTTGGCCTCGCGAATTGGCGGCTGCGAATAGTTCAGCATAAAATGATCCGCCCACTCTTCAAACAGAAGCTGTTCTCCCTTTCGCACTACCTCAAGCACATTCTGATCACGGGCAGTGAGGCGCTCGCGCAGCTTCTTATTTGCCTCCTGCCAATCGGTGCATCCTGTTGATTCGAATTGACGCTCGCCGCGTTTATCGCGGTAGCGCATCCACCATATGGCGCTCTCCTTTCGTCGATACAAAACACCGTCATGTTTATTCGGTCTTGCCATTTCCCACCTCCTGTTTGAATTGGGCGCGGAAGGGCTCCAAATCCGATTTCAGGAATCGAATGTTGCGGCCCATCACGCGGAGATGGGGAATCTGCTTTCGCTCTACCCAAAGATACACCGTCTGCGGGCTGACGCCGAGGAACTTCGCCGCATCGCGAACTGTGAGCGGGAGGTCTTCTCGGGACCCTTGGTTTGTGCCATCGTGCGAGTCCAGCAATGGAGGGGAGGTGTAAACGGATCTCATGTTTTTCTGTGTTTCGCTCTATGCGTCTTCGTCGGGAACTTGGGTCAGCCTCGCTAGATTGAGCAGGGAAAGCATTTTCAGCTCTCTCCGTCCTTCCCTCCTATAAAGAATCGGTTGTCTGCAGCGGCCCGGAGCGGTCAAGGGCGCGCGGGAAGCGCGCGGGGGAGCGGACTCTTGACGGCGAGGACGGCTGCGGAACGTGGACAAGGAGGGAAGGAACGGACGCCACATCCGACCTCCCGATTCAGCGGCTTGTTGTGGCGTGCGTGGCGAGCGCTCCGACGAGCAGAGCGCTACCAGGGTTGCGACGATTAATGGACAACCGTTCATCCGAAGGTGGCCATCCCGTGCCAGTAACCCTCATCCAAGGTCGGTTGCGATTGGCCGCGTTCTTTGACTGCCGCGGGTTGTTCCAAAGAAATCGCTGAAGCATTCGACACCTCGCGGCTTAGTGCAGCGCCGAGATGCACGGCGTCGTTGGTATAGATCTGCACATCATGTGAGGCGCGAGAAACGGCGACATAGGCGAGCCGACTGTTGATCAACTTCTCGTGGGCCATTTCGCTATCGATATGAACGAGCACCCGGTCCGCCGTCACGCTCTGGCTGGAGTGGCTCGTGACTGCGTAGCCATAGTCGAGGTGCCGGTTTCTCGCCAGGTTGAAGTGAACATTGCGGCCGGAGTCGAGACGGATTTCCACGTCCTCCTGTGCGTCAATACGGTGGATGGTGCCCAGATCGCGGTTGGCGATCTTCAGCACCTTATCGGGGGCGGTGAACTGCACCCGGTCGCCCTCGGCAAAGGTCCGTTCGCTCTCCCGGTAGACGGTAACGCCTTGCAGCCGGCGCGGGTCGTACGAAAGAGTTGTGCCGTCGGCCCGGCTCACCGTGAGGAGATTGCTGGTCGCTTCGAATTCCTTCACCTTCGCGTACTCCCCGGCGCCCAAGCCAATTGTGCGGCTGCCCTTGCTGTAGCGCACCACATCGCCCGGTTCGTATTGCCCGGCCCATGCTCGGTCGACTCCAGTCATGTCCTGGCGCGCAACCAACGTTGTGACCGGATGCTCGTCGCGGGCCACCGAGCCCTGCTGTTGCAATGCCAAGTGGATCACGCGGTTCAGTTCCGTTCGCGATTGGTTATCCGGCGAGATCACAAGCGTCCCTTCCGGCTGCGCTGCATAGCTTCGCGCGATTTGCTGCATGCGGGCATCGCGGTTACTAACTTCGTGGACACGGCCCTGTTGTTGGAGTTCGCCGATCGCTTCGCGCACAGCGCCTCGAGCCAGTTGCTCGACCACGTGCTTCAGGTCCTCCTCCTTCTGCCGCACGATCTCATCCAGCCGCGCGGTTCTCATGCCGGCTGCTTGCAATTGCTCGAACGGCTTGCCTGCGTCTACAGCTTGGTGCTGCCGCGTATCTCCGACCAACAGCACTCGCTCGTTCGGCCTCAGGCGGCGGAAGAACTCGCGCACCTGACGCGTGCTCGCCAGGCTCGATTCGTCGAGAAAATACAGATGCTTCGCCGTGCCTTCATGAGCTCTCACGCCTTGCGCCAGATGATGCTGTAGGGTTTCGGAGCGGATGCCGGCGGCTTCGAGCTGATGCGCTGCTCGCGATGTTGGCGCAAGGCCCTGCACTGTGTAGCCCTCTCGTTCAACGGCCACACGAATGGCTGCCAACGAGGTTGTCTTTCCGGCTCCCGCTACACCCTGCAGTCCCAGGATCTGATCAGGGCTGGCGAGAACGACTTCGACGGCCTGGCGTTGCCCCGGACGGAGGTGCTCGAAATGATGAAGCGTCGTAGCGAGCGGAGCGTTCTGTCCTTGCCCCGCTTGCATCCGGCGAATGTTGCTTTCTTCGAGCGCCACCATTTCCGGCGTCGTAAACGATCTGCCCGAGGGCGTCTGCCTTTCCATCAGATCGCCGTTTGTGATGCGCTCCACAAAATTGCTCCGCAGTTCCCCGAGGCTGGCGTG
>JBAUOG010000980.1:0-4342 GCA_049579625.1 Bryobacteraceae bacterium | reverse complement strand
GATGTCTTCGACGTGGGCGACGAACCGGTAGCCGCGGCGAGGAACGGTTTCAATATATCGGGGCTGAGACGCATCGTCGTTCAGCGCCTCCCGCAGACGATTGATTGCTTTGTTCAGCGATTGATCGAAGTCGACCAAGGTGTCGCTCGCCCACACCTCGTCCTTGAGTTCCTCACGCGTGACTACGTCGCCGGGCTTGGCGACGAGAGCGCAGAGGACAAGAAAGGGTTGCTCCTGGAGGCGGATGCGCACACCATTCTTTCGCAGTTCCATGCCGGAAACGTCCAGCTCATAGGCTCCGAACCGAACCCCCGCGGGCACGCGCGAAACCTCTGGAACAACGGAGCGCGAAAACGAGCGGGCCGCGCGCTGGTGTTGGCTGCGATAGTACCGGTTGAGTTCCATGTTGGCGACCTCCGGCATAGTTCTTTCACGTCTACTTTGGCTTGCAGGGCCCGTAGACCTTCAAAACCTTTTCTACTTGGATCGATGGCGCTGACTTAGTGCCTGATTTGTGGCCCTTGAGCTTCACGTTGTCGCCCACCGGCAGAGAGGGGCCGCCATCCATCACGGAGTAGACTTTCTTGTCGGATTCCACCAGAGTCTTTTTTCCGTCCGCTTCGACGACACAACCCTCGGCAACCCCCTTGTTGACGACGTAGTATGTGATTCCGACTCCTGCAACCGCGACCGCCGCGATCCCCACGATGGCGCCCACGACCTCGCCTGTAGGGATGATGTTTATGTTTATAGGGTGAATGGTTTGCGCCCTTGACGAACTCAGGGCGAACAATCCCAGAACAAGACAGCAAACGGCACGCATGATTCCTCCTGTTAACAAAAACTGGGCAGCCCACCGTGCCACAGGCTTCAGACGGTGATGAAAGAGGCCGTCTTCCCTTTGCTCCCTCAAATGTCCGGTCTCCCCAACTCATTGCAAGCGAACACAAACGCTTCGGAGCCGTGACCGTAAGGGAGCGGTTTTTGGCCTTTTTCATCAACGGCTTTCAGCCTGTGAAAGCCTTCGCAGCGGTCTCCTTGCCCCGGCCGGACACTCGCTTCCGAATGATCCCGCACAGTATCAATCCGCCCGCGATCAGGGCGAAGGTGGATGGTTCCGGCACAAGTGCGGCCAGAAACCCGTCCGCCGCGAATGCATCGGCAGCCGTGGTCGGATGGAAGCTATCGAAGAACAGATATTGCGACGGATTTGAGCAGACGGTCGTGCCGTTGTAACAGGGATCGGTCACATCGGTAAATGAGTAGGCCGCCGGGTTGGCGACCATAGCGCGAATGAGCGATGCCGTATCGTAGTACGCCACGCCGGCTGGAAGCTCCGCGGTAAGTTCCGCGTTAAAGGCAGCGGAGAGGGCCGACCCTTCCGCTGCACCGGCGGGACCCAGGCTCTGAAAGTACGGAGTAAGTCCCAGATCCGGCATGCCCGGCACTAGGATGTGTTGCGCGCCGAGCAATTCCAAGCTGGTCACGAGACCCAATACATCGCCGACCGCACGGTTGACGATTTCCGCCGGTGTGGTATCCAGCGGCGACGGCGAAAGGAAGTCGTCCGGACCTCCCCACACGATAAACAGCCCGCCATTCAAGTATGGGCCAAGTGTCGGTTTCGTCGCTGCGAACACGGTCTGCATGCCGGGGAGCGTGTACGTGCCGAAACTTGTAGGTGTTCCTCCGTCTCCATAGTTGCCGATTCCGGTGGTTGCGCCGATCCAGGCGTAATCAACCAGCGGAGCGCCGAGTAAAGTTGCTAGCTGCTCGACCGCCACAGGTCCGTCGGACCGGCGGCCGTTATAGTAAGGCGCTCCCGGCTGCCCGGTTGCGGCATATAGGTTGCCATTGTCGGAAAGGCTGTCGCCGTACACGACAACCGCACTGTAAGTGGTCGCCTGAGCAACCGCGCATAGGCTCGAAAGAACCAGCGCCAATGTGAGAGCACGTCTCATGATCGATATCCTCCCGTCGATATACTCCGGTCGAGCAATTCTAACGTAAAACGTAGTATCCTGTTGCGATAACTGCGTGCTGACGCCCGCTCGGGGGGCGGCTCCGCCCATTCGTCTGGTCTATTACATTCGGCTTGAGCGGTTTAAACTGGCTCTTGTCTAGTAAGGCGCGAATTGCGCGCCAAAGTAGCAATCGTGTATACGAAAAAGTTGAGTGAAATAACCAGCGTCGGGGGGGAAGTAACCCCGCCGGCTCTGAGCGGGTGGTCGCGTGGGTGTCATGTGCCGAAGTTACGGAGGCCCGAATGACCACGCCGTTGACCAACGAAGTCACCCGGCTGCTCAAGGCCTGGACTGCCGGCGACGAGCATGCCCTGGAAAAGCTTACGCCCATGGTGTATGGGCAATTACATCGAGTCGCGCAGCGCTGCATGGCAGGCGAACGGCCCGGCCACACCCTGCAAACAACTGCGCTCGTGAACGAAGTCTACTTGCGCCTTGTTGACTGCGCACAAGTCAACTGGCAGGACCGGGCGCATTTCTTTGCCGTGTCCGCCCAGCTCATGCGGCGCATTCTGATCGATTTTGCCCGCTCCCGCGGGTCACGGAAACGAGGCGGCGGTTTGGCTCAAGTGTCCCTGGACGACGCAGCCACGGTGTGTAGCGAACCTGATCCGAACCTGGTGGAGCTGGATGATGCCCTAAAGTCGTTGGCCGAAGTAGACCCGCGGAAAAGCAAGGTGGTCGAACTGAAATTCTTTGGTGGATTAAGCACGGAGGAAACAGCGGAAGTATTGAGAGTTTCTCCCGAGACTGTGGTACGGGACTGGAGGCTGGCCAAGGTCTGGCTCTTGCGGGAGATGAGCGGCCGGAATGGACATGGAGCCTGAACGCTGGCGACGAGTCGAAGATCTCTATCACCGAGCGTTGGAGCTCGACGCGGGCCGTCGCGTTGCGTTTTTGGAAGACTCCTGCGGAGACGACTCAGTCCTTCGGGCTGAGGTCGAGTCCTTGCTGGCTCGCGAGAAACAAGCCGAGCATTTCATGGAGTCTCCCGCGCTGAAGGTGCTGGGACAACAGGTCGCTAGCGATTTGTCGGCCACGGGCAGCGAAACGAAGCTCATCGGCAGCGTAGTTTCCCATTACCGCGTCATCGAGAAGATTGGCGGCGGCGGCATGGGCGTGGTCTACAAGGCCGAAGATACCCGCCTGCATCGTTTTGTAGCGCTGAAGTTCCTGCCTGAGCATGTTGCCACAGACCCGCAATGGTTAAGCCGCTTTCGCCGCGAGGCGCAAGCCGCGTCTGCTCTCACCTATCCGAACATTTGCACGGTGTACGACGTCGGCGAGCATGCGGGTACGGCGTTCATCGCGATGGAACTGCTGGAGAAGCGCGCGCCTCAGCGCCGATGGTGCGTGGATCCTCTTCGTGGGGAGTCCGCGGGCGTTATCGAATCCCGCTCCTCCGCTGCGTATGATGCGCGTCCCCCGAGGCGGCGGAGTTCCTGACTTCGTGATGGAGGTGGGGGATATGGTCGACTACGGATGCGCCCCTGCCCCGGCAAGCCTCTGCGTCGATGAAGAGATAAGCCAGGATCGAAGGCATCTCACAATCGCAACGTTCGATCCTCTGAAGGGCAGAGGAAAGGTGCTGAGGACCATGGACCAGGATCCCTCGCACACCTACAGCCACGCGACACTTTCTCCGGACGGATCAATGGTTGCGATGTCGCGGGAACTCGAGCCCGAGATTCACATTCGGTTGCTTTCGCTATCAGGTGGATCCGATCGCGAAATCACAGTGAAGGGTTGGCCGAACATCACAGGACTACACTGGTCGCCTGACGGAAAGGGCCTTTACTGCGGCTCTGTTGCCCCACAAGGCGGCACGCTTCTGCACGTCGATCTAGAGGGAAATGCGCGGGTGCTTTGGCAATCCAAGGGACGGGGCAATTCAATTTGGGGCCAGCCTTCACCGGACGGCCGCTTCCTGGCCATACAGGGCGCCGTCATCAGTAGCAATGTCTGGATGGTGGAAGGTTTCTGACGCGCCAGGGATCTCGCTGCCAGCGTGTTGTCGCCTTCGGAACTTTCGCGAGCTATCCGACTGGCTCGGCCGCGAGGAACTGCTGAGCTTTCGCCTTTATCCCGACCAGGTCCAACTTCCCCGTCCCCAATGTTGGCAGCCGGTCAATCTGATAGATGTTCTCGCGTTTGGGGAGCCAGAGTTTCGGCAATTCAGTGGACGAGAGACGCCGCCATAAGTCGCCCGGCAGCAGATCGGGACAATCGTAGAATGCTACCAGGCGCTCGCCGCGCTGTTCGTCCGGAATACCGGTCACCACACAGCCATATCCGCCAATGATCTGGGAAATGCTCTC
>JBAUOG010000979.1:0-1974 GCA_049579625.1 Bryobacteraceae bacterium | reverse complement strand
AGGACGGATATATCGTCGCGAACCCGAAAGTTAAACAGGCCCAGTACCACTTCACGAAAGAGGCCAACAACCAGGAAGCCGGCGTCCACTTCGATCCAGCCAAGCCAACTGCCTTGCTTTACCGCCGCACTCCCCACGAGCAGTACAAGCTGGAGGGCGTGATGTACACGGCCAGCCTACAGGCAACCGAAGACGAACTGAATGCACGAATCCCGCTCAGCATCGCGCGCTGGCATGCTCACGTCAACTTCTGTGGGGCGCCGGCAGACCGCGTCAAGGAGTATTTCGGAGCCCACCCTAAGTTCGGCATGTTCGGCTCCATTCACACAAAAGAGGCCTGCGACGCCGCAGGCGGAGACTTCCTC
Source organism: Bryobacteraceae bacterium (assembly GCA_049579625.1). Taxonomy (GTDB): domain Bacteria; phylum Acidobacteriota; class Terriglobia; order Bryobacterales; family Bryobacteraceae; genus CAJCIT01. The sequence continues at coordinate 1,609 of JBAUOG010000979.1, read as the reverse complement.
CCGCATGTGTTCCCCTGGATGATCCATGTATTCCCATACGAGACCGACTTCAAAGGCATCTTCTCTATGAACGACGATGTCGCTCACGTGCATTGATCGCGCGAAGATCGGCATCTTGGGATCTGGAGTCTGTCCTTCCGGCTACTGGAAGCGCAGCAACAAACAAAGCGCATCCGCTTATCGCCAACGCGACGAACAAGCTATTCCACCAATCGGGGTTGCGCGGTGCACCGGCGACCCTTGGGGAATGAAGCAGTACCACCCACAAAAAGAACATGAGGCCAAGCAGGATTCCCGCGATGCGCAGATACTGACCGAGGGCGAAAGCGAATGAAGAGCAATAGCCACTCGTTTCACATTCGTTATATCCACCCGGCTTCGGAAGACAGAACGGGTTTCAGGCGGCGAACGGCGGCGGGGATCTCAGACGCTGGTGTGCCCGCAAAACCCAAAATGAATCCTTTGCGCGTTGGCTTGCCCAGGTAGGAGGGTGAAAGCGGCCAGAGCCAGAGCTTTCGACGCGCAGCGCGCGCCGCAATTTCGTCGTCGCGAAGTCCTCTCGGCAACAAGACAACCAGATGCATGCCGGCTTCGCTGCCGCAGATCTCCAACCGGGCGCCGAACTCAGTGCGTATCGCGTCGACCAAGGCAGTTCTTCGCTCGGCATACACCAGGCGAGTTCTGCGGATGTGGCGGGCGAAATGCCCTTGATTGATAAAATCGGCGAGAACACCTTGATAGAGATTTGACGGAAATATGTCCAGCACTCGCCTCACTGCGACAAAGTGGTCGACCAGATCCGGTGGCAATACCATGTATCCGAGCCGCACTGCGGGAAACAAAGTCTTGCTGAAGGTTCCAATGTATATGACGCGCCAGTTGCGATCGAGTCCTTGCAAGGATGCAATCGGCATACTTTCGTAGCGATACTCGCTGTCGTAATCGTCCTCGACGATCCAGGAACCGGCGCGCTTCGCCCAATCGAGTAATTGGAGCCGGCGCGAAGCGCTCATAGTGACGCCGAGTGGGAATTGGTGGGAAGGGGTTACATAAGCGCCTTTCGCGTGGCGGCAGAGACGGATGCCGGCAGCAACGTTCAGGCCATTGCCATCGACCGGCACAGGCACCAGTTCGCAACCGGCTAATGTGAGCGCATGCCGCATCAATGCGTAAGACGGCTCTTCCACCCATACGCGATTTCCGGCATCGAACAGAACGCGGGCCGACAGATCGAGCGCCTGCTGCGAACCGCTCACTACGAGAATCTGGTCCGCTTCACAATGCACCGCCCGGGCGGTTCGCAAGTAAGTTGCGATGGCTTCACGAAACTCCTTTGAACCCATGGGGTCGCCGTAGTTCAAAGAACTCACGCTCAGGCGGCGAGCGCGACGGCAAACTAGATTCGACCAGACTCGCATCGGGAAATGGTCGAAAGCCAGTTGCCCCACGCTAAATGCACCCGACCCATAGGTCCAGGGGGTGCTAGAGCGACTGGCCAGGTGCTGTGAATGCTCCGAAACAACCACTAGCTCAGGGCGGGCGCGCTGCATTGAGGATGTGTTAGGTGCGCTTTGTGCAGGCTGCTCAGGAAGGGTCGTCGAGACAAACG
>JBAUOG010000978.1:0-11951 GCA_049579625.1 Bryobacteraceae bacterium | reverse complement strand
TGTTGGCACGAGGCAACCTGATCGATCGCGCCGACGTGCAACTCTTGGAGGATCGCCCCGAGAAGACTCCGCTCGACTGGACCACCCTGGCGCCGCTGCAGCGTGGCTGGAAAGAGAACCTGGAGCGGCTTGAGAAGACACTCATCGAACGGGCACTCGCCGAAACGCAGGGCAACAAGTCGAAGGCGGCGGAGGTTCTCGGAATCCATCGCCGCCTGCTATATGAGAAGCTCCGGCAGTACGGGTTGGAAGGTAAGTGAGCCGGGTTAGACCAGCTGGGCGTCGAGCGTGATCTCGGTGTCGTAGAGCTTGGTGACCGGGCAGTTGGCCTTGGCCGCTTGGGCTGCGGCCTCGAACGCCTCGGGCGTGGCGTTGGGAACCTTGGCTCTCAGCTCGAGATGGCTCGACGTAATTGAGTATCCCTCGCCGTCTTTGTCGAGGCTGATCACGCAGTTCGTATCCAGGCTGTCGGCGGTTAAACCCGCTTTCTGAAGGACCAGCGACAGCGCCATGGTAAAGCAGCCCGCATGAGCCGCTGCCAGTAGTTCTTCTGGGTTGGTTCCCTGCCCCTGTTCGAAGCGGCTGTGGAATGAGTACGGGGTCTTCGATAGAGTGCCGCTGGCGGTGGTGATAGTACCGGCTCCGCTCTGCAGGTTGCCGCTCCAGTGGGCACTCGCTGTCCGTTTCATATTGATATCTCCTCCCGTGAGTAGATGCGGAGTGCCTGACAAAGTGGCACAAAATCAGGGGTTCGGGGTGTTGGAAACGTGTGGCGCCAAAGTGGGACGTTCATTGCCCCGCTGCTTGAGCTCCCACTTGAATGTGCCTGTGGAGCAGAGCGGCAGTGGCTCGCCGATGTAGAAGGCCAAGCCGTACTGCCAGGCGCGGTGAAGGCCCGCGTCGCACAAGTCGCCGATGTTTGGCTGGATCTCGCGCCAGAGCCCACGGGGCGACGCTTCCCGTTCTAGCACGGGATAGGTAACCTCTTTGAGGAACAGCGACACAGCAACGCAAGAGAAGATGAGTATCGGACCCAGCCATCCACGGCGCGCCAGCAGCGCGAAGCCGACCGGAAGAAGGGCGAAGGCCAGAAGCGTCGGCCGGATGTGAGGGAACGTCCCGCGTTGGCCCGCCAAGAGGGCGGGAATGAGGGTGGCCAGGAACGGGACTACCGCGATGCAAACCGCGCAAGCGATCATCCATCGACGCTTGAGATCGGCGATATGGCGGTCCTCAAACCAGGCGCCAATGAGGATGAACAAGCTGGGCAGAAGCGGCAGAAGGTATCCCGGCAGCTTGTTGAGTGTCGCGCTGAAGAAGACAAAGCCAAAGGCAACGGTGCCGGCCAGGAACTGGCGGCGAGGCTCAGTCAGCGTCCGTCGCTCTCCTACCAACCCGAGCAGCGGAGTCCAAGGGAACACGGCTGCGAGGAGAACGGGAATGTAGAAGTACCAGGGCTGAACGTGCTCGAGGGTCGTCGAGTAGAGGCGCGCGAGATGATGCTTGATGAAGAACTCCTGGACGAACGGGAAGCCGTTCCGGGCATAGACGAGCCAGTACCAGGGGCCGGCCGTCAGCAGACACGCCGCCACGGCGGCCCACCAATCGCGCCAGTAGCGACGCATGAACCAACCGGCCGGCAGAGCCAGGGCGATGGGAACCAATCCCTTGGCCAGCACAGCCAGACCTAATGCCACCCCGGCGATTCCGAACCGGGCAAGAACCTCGCGGCGCTGGGCGGTGCTGAACTGCCTGACTAACGGGAGAATGGCTAGTACAGCGACCGTGAAGAACACGGCGAGCGGTAGATCAGTGAGCGCAAGGCAGCTGTAGGTAAGCCACCCGCCGGAACAGGCAAGCAGGAGTGTGGCGATGGCGCCGGTTCGGAAACCGAACTCGCGGCGTACGAGATAGAAGTAAAGCGCCAGAAAGCCGAGGCTCAAAAGGGCAATCGGAAGGCGTCCGGCAAGATCCGGCGGCAGGCCGGCATCGCTACCCACAGCCACCAGCCAATAGAGCAGTGGAGGCTTCTCAAACCAAGGTGTGCCCCACAGCCTGGGCGTGATCCAATCACCGGAGGCCGCCATGGCGCGGCCGATGGCGGAATAGCGAGGTTCGTCCGGACCCAGCACACCGGCTGCGTCAAGGTGGAACAGATAGAGTACGGCCACCGCCATCGCGAGCGCGGGAAACAGGACGTACTTGCGAGCCCAGGACAAGCATCCAGTATGCCAAGCGGCCAGGCGTTGAAAGCTACAGTGAAGGCATGGCGTTCTGGACCAGCGTGGACGGGCAATTGGCCGGCGGCGATAAGCTGCGGATCTACATCGCGCAATTTCGGGGGAGGATCTGGCGGATCGTCATGAGCGACGCCCGCAACCCGGTTCCCGAGGAAGACGCCGTGCGGCGCTTCGGCGCCGTAGACGAGTGGGAGCCTTGGCCGCTGGGCACGGGGTCGGGGTTGCTGGACGCTGCAGCAATCCAGTTCGAGGAGTACTTCTCCGGACGGCTGCTCGATTTCGACCTGCCACTGGAGTTCGACGGCACGGCATTCCAACGCACCGTGTGGCGCGCCCTGACGAAGATCCCCTACGGGGAGACCCGCACCTACGGCGACATTGCCGAGACCATCGGCAAGCCGGGCGCCATGCGAGCGGTGGGGAATGCGAATGGCCGAAACAACCTGCCGATCATCGTGCCGTGCCACCGCGTGATTGCTGCCGGCGGCAAGCTGGGCGGATTCAGTGGAGGGATCGATCTGAAGAAGAGCCTGCTAGCTCACGAAGCCCTTATGCTTCACAAACGCAGCTTGGCCAGCTGACCGGCATCCTGGTTATCGAACGTCGATCATGCCTTTGCCCCACACAGTTTGACGCCCAACGCCGGTCCAGTAGCCAGCCCGCAGCCAAGGCAGGAACTCGGCGAGCGGACCGCCGTAAGTGACTGTTCCGACGAAGCCCCCGAGTGGATGGCGCTGGCCCGTTCTCGAGCTGCGGCGTTCCGTCGATATCCAGGAGAGGTTGGTCGCTCGGAGCTGGATGCGGCGAGCACGTTCGATCAAGCCGGCATGGTCAATCGCCAGCTGATCGGGGCCGTACAGCGTGCAGAGGGCGCTGATCCGGTCGCGCAGCCTCGCCATGAGGATAAAGAACTCGGGACGCTCAACCGGCACACCCTCATGCTTGAGCTCGGTTGGGGTAACGAAGTCAACCTTGACTTCCGTAGCGTCCTCGGCGTCGGGCGAAAGCGCCAGGATCAAACCCGAGTGCGGCTGAATAGCGAGCCGTGGGTTTGAGAAGACTTCGGTCGTGGGCTGACGCGCTTTGTCGAGCAAGTCGATCGACGTCAGTTCGACGCAGCCACGGCACGGACCCAGGCCATCGGCCAGAAACACTTGAAACGCCTGCGCGATCGGAAGCAAGGCGGCGGAGCCGTTCGTAAACAAGTGAAGGTCGAACCAGAATTGGCCTCCGGCTGGGAAGCGACGGCCATCCAGCGCGCTCGCCCGAATGACGAATGGACGCGGCGGATCCGCAAACCCGCTGGGTCCATTTTGAGAACGCGGAGAAAACAGCCGGGCATAAGGACACCGGCAGCCAGGACCAAGTCTGTCGCAGTCCGCAGGACACGATACGCGGCGAAGCCCCATCCCTAGCGCTCCACGCAGAATATTCGCAGCTTTGCCGGCCGGGAAGAAGAGCGGATCCAGCGCCCGAAACGTGAAGCGGTACGGCAGAACGCGGATGCATGGCGCTACGGGGACAACCGAGCCGTGTTCCGAGCAGGGGTTGAGATCGCCTCGCTCCATATGACTAGTAGTGTGGCAGTGCCTCAGTCGACGATGAAAGAACAAGCTTACGATGAGGATATGAACGTGTCGCTCCTGAGAGTTCTCGGGTTGTTGATCGCGGCGCTGGCGTTGGCGCTCGGTTCGCCACAGGACGACTCACGCTCACCGCTGCTGACACCGGAGCAGAACACGATCCTCGATCGTGTTCGGGCCTACGCAACCAACTACACCGCGAGCTTGCCCAACTTTGTTTGCATCGAAGAGACGCACCGGATGACTGCGGAAGCGAAACGAAAGCCTTGGAAACCGATCGACCAGATCACCCAAAAGCTGAACTACGTGAGCGGAACCGAGTCCTACGAACTCGTATCGCACGATCGGCCGAAGAAACCGGTTCACACTCCGTTGAGCGTCATATCCCGGGGGGAGTTCGGCACGCTGATGCGAGTAGTGCTGGTTAAGAATTCAGCAAACTTCGGGTGGTTAGGTTGGGATCAGATTCAAGGGCATAAGGTCGCGATCTTTGCCTATCGAGTGCCGCTGAGCCAAACCAGCCTGAGAATCCAGGGCAACCAAACCGCCGCTATGGTCGCATTCCATGGGTTAATTTCGGCACTGCCGGACACAGGCGCCGTTTATCGGATCACGAGTGAGGCCGAGGACATTCCCCGCGAGATGGCCTTCCAGCGGATGGGTTCGGATATGGAATATGGGCCAGTCGTGATCAACGGCCAAGGCTACTTGCTTCCTGTGAAGACCATCCTGTCTTCCGCCGCGGGGGCAAGTCTTTTCCGGAACCAATCGGATTTCCGGGACTACCAGAAGTTCGGCTCCGATTCGACGATCACTTTCCAAAAGGATCAAAACTGAGAGGCGTCCCAAAGACAGGAACGCCGGCTCGAAGGCCGGCGCTCTCGAACAGACTGAAACTTCCTGTCGCTTTAATGGTGGCTGCTGCCGCCGCCCGAGCCAGCACTGTGTCCCGCCGCCGCAATAGAGCCGGTTGAAACTGACGGGGCGGCCATTGCAACCCGCCCTCCACCGGAGTACCCGCTGCCGCCTGAGCTAGAACCGCTCGAGCTTCCGCGATAGGATGAAACGCTCGAGTGATTCACACTGAGACTGGTGGCACCCATATAGCGATTCTGTACGGCATTACCGTGTAGGGTATTAGTGTTGCCGCTAAATCCAGTGGCGGCTGGTCCAACATGGGCCATATAAGCGCTTTGCGGGAGTGACACATAGGTGGGTTTGGAGGACAGGACGCCCGTGTATGTGGGGACTTTAAGCATTGCGTTCACCGGCGTCTGCTTGCCTTGAACGGTGGTAACTGTACCTGGCTTCACAGGCTTAACTGGCGTGACCGTACCCCCCGAATAGTTCGAGACGCCGTATCCGTTACCATACCCGTACCCGTAACCATAGCCACTGGCGAAGCCGTTGGCGATGATTCCGGGCGGGGGGTAGTAATACGGATTGCCCGTGTACATGAACCCGTTATTTAGTCCAAAAAACGAGTAACCGAAGGCGCTCATGTACTGGCCACACGGCAGATAGGCGTACATCCCAACGGGCTGCATATAGTACCAACTATTCGAGAAACACGAGGAGCCGGTGTTGTACATGCTTTGGGAAACGACATTTGTTGCGTATGCGCTGTCAGCCGACCGGGTTTGGCTAAACAGGTAGAGATCGTCGGTCTTTTTGTTCAGCAGATACTTCACCGACGTAGGAACGGGCGCCGACAGCAAAACGGACTTGCCGCTCGAAACCGTCATGTTGGTAGAGTCCGCGACAAAGGCGTCGCCCTGAATCACCGAGAGTTTAGCGGGATCAAAATCAATCCGGAACACGCCCTTCTTGCGAACCTCAATTTCATGGCTGCCGATCTGGAAGGCCACATTGTTGTCCTTTGAGATTTCGTCGCATTCGACCATCACACTTCCCTGCAGTATGCTCACGCGGGTATCTGTGAGGGCGACGCTATCCATACGGATGGCGGAGTTCTCCACCATGCGCAGGAACACCCCAGGCGTCAGCAGAATCTCGGCCGCACCGTCGGCGCCGGTGGAGAGAGTCTCTCCCTTCTTGACGCCTAACATGTTGGTTGTGGTCTTCAGGACGGGCTTTTGCTCGATGAGAACCGAGCCCGAAGTGTACTGAAGGAGGCCAGAATGGAGGGAAATTGCCGATTGAGCCGGAAGGAGCGAACAGGCAAGGAACAGCACGGAGGCGAGGCAGAAAAACCGGTTGAGCATAATTGCCCCTTTCCTAAAGACGAAAGCCCGGTAGGGCTAGACCTTATCTATAGAGATGTTAACAAATGTTGACCGGTTTCGTGCACGACGACAATATTCCACTGTGTTCGCTGCCCCCTATACTGCAGAAAGGGAGATCCGGCCGCCGGGCGAAGGCGACTTCCCGCGACCGCCGGCGCCCTTTGGAGCCTGCGATGTACTTAAGAAACAGTGTGATCGTCTTATTTCTGGTGGCTGGCAGCCTGTTTGCTAGCAAGAAGATCATTTCTCCCACCTCGAGCGTGGGGAACGACAACGTGGACATCACAGTTACTTTGACGCTCGCAGAGCCGGAGGTGACCGAAAAGCTGGGGGTCGACGCGGGGCCCGGCATCGTGTTGGCGGAAGTCAGGGTGGCGAACAAGACCGATCATGCCATCCAGGTCAGCCCGGACGATTTCATCTTGCTAGCGCACGACGACGGCGAGCGCTACCACGCTTTTACGCCCAACGAGATTGCCGGCAAGGGAGCAATGGTCTTGAAAACCGCGCCTAGTCGAACCGGCTCAATTGGCGCACAGCCGAACTCCACGGTCGTTGCCGGTATTTACATTCCGCGAAAAAGCCAGCCCGCCAAGGATTCTAAGGATTCAAAAGACGGCGGGGACGGGTCCGGCCAAATGGACGACAAGAACGCTGGCAACGAGAAGTTGCTGGAAGCGCTGAAGGCAAAGCAATTCAAGGGCGGCGAAACAACCGATAGCGTGGAAGGCTACCTGTATTTTCCGTTGGACGGCAAGCACAAGCTGAAAAACATGGCAGTTCTCTACCGAGGTCCCGCCGGGAGGTTGGATCTGGAATTCGAACATTAATAAGAACTTGGCGCAGCGAAGGAGCCCGAAAACTCAACGACCCAAGCTTCACTGCCCGGGTCGTTTTCAGATCGCAACAAAGTGGTTGGTTGTTATTTCGACGCAGCGTCAACAGATGAGGCCGAGATGGTATCGCCGCTCAGGCTACCGCTGACCTTCACGGTCTCTCCAGCATGGGCAACAGCCTTAGCCTTTGAATCCGCGTCGAACTTCAGCACCTTGCCATCGCCAGTCACCAATACCGGGTCTGCCCCGCGCTTGATGCAATTCTTTGAGCAAGCAGCATCCTTTTCGCCGTTGGCGCCTGTATGCGCGCACTTGGAATCGCCAATGAAGCCTGTCCAGTCGTCAGCCAAGGCAGCGACTGAGAACAGCGACGTTAAGAGCAGTGAGCTAATGAACAACTTTTTCATAGAATTCCTCCCTGGAATCGTACGGCAACCAGTATACGATCATTTCGATGAGATTGGATGACTACCGGATTGACTAGACTTTCGAGCCCAGATGGACACAGAATCAGACTTCAAGAATGACCGGCATGATCAGTGGCCGGCGTTGCGTCTGTTTTGTGAGGAAGCGCTTCAGATCCGTGCGGATCTTTTCCTGCATGACGCCCCAGTCGCCTCGCTCCTCGGGGGAAGAGGATTCAAGTGTCCTGGCAACTACGGCACGCGCTTCCTGCAAGACCTCGGTAGCGTCGCCCCCCATGAAGCCACGGCTTACGATCTCCGGGAGCCCCTCACTCTTACCGGTGTGTTTGTTAATGGCGATAATCGGCAAGACGAATCCGTCTTCAGATAAATGGCGGCGATCGCGGATGATCATATCCTCCACCACGTCATCTAATGAACCAGAATCGATGCAGACGCGACCGACCGTGACTCGCTCGCCCCGTCGGGCGCCGGTATGATCCAGTTCCAACGTCTCGCCCGTCTCAAGCACGAATGTTTCTTCAAGTCCGGCAAACCTTAGATGTTGGGCTAGCGTAGCATGCCTGGACAAGTGCCGGTATTCGCCATGAACCGGGAGAAAGTAACGCGGCCGGACGAGATTGAGAATCAGCTTGAGTTCTTCCTCGCTGGCATGCCCGGAAACGTGGACCGGCGGATTCATGTTGCCGTAGACGATGTCGGCGCCGCGGCGCGCCAGGTGGTTCAACAGCCGGTAAATCGCTTTCTCGTTGCCAGGGATAATTCGAGAACTCAGAACGACCGTGTCGCCGGGTTCAACGTAAAGGCTCTTGTGATTATCAACCGCAACGCGGGAAAGAGCCGACATCGGTTCGCCCTGGGTGCCGGACACGACAACGGCCACCTTCTCAGGAGCCATTTGCATGATGTCCTGCGGGCGGAGCAGAACGGAATCGGGGATTGAAAGCAGTCCGAGGTTGTGCGCAATCTCGGTCACATTCAGCATGCTGCGCCCAAGAAATGCGACCTTCCGGCCGTATTCATCAGCCAAATCAAGGATCTGCTGAAGCCGATGAATGGAACTGCTGAAGCACGAAACGATCAGCCTCCGCTCGCTGCGCACAAACAATTCCTCAAGACGGGGGCGGACGGCCCGCTCACTTTCCGTATAGCCCGGGCGATCCACATTTGTGGAATCACTCATCAGCAGCAGGACCCCGCGTTTGCCGTATTCAGCGAACGTGTGGAGATCGAATAACTCGTTATCGGTTGGAGTTGGATCAACCTTAAAGTCGCCGGTGTGAATTATCACTCCCAGCGGAGTTGTGATGGCCAGCGCTACACAACTAACAATCGAGTGCGTTACTCGAATGAACTCGATCTTGAACGGGCCTAACTCAATGCGATCGCCGGCCTTGACGATGTTCAGCTTCGCATTGTCCAGGAGCTCATGCTCCTCGAGGCGGCGTTCGACGAGAGCGAGGGTAAACTCGGTTCCGTAAACCGGAATGTTGAGGACGCCAAGCAAGAACGGAACACCACCGATGTGATCCTCGTGACCGTGGGTGAGAATGAGGCCACGGACCTTGTCGGCGTGTTGTTCAAGATAGTTGAAGTCCGGCGTAACGATATCGACGCCGAGAAGTTCCGAATCGGGGAACATCATTCCGGCGTCGATAACGATGATGTCGTCGCCGTAGCGGAGCGCCATCGAGTTCATCCCGAACTCGCCCAATCCGCCCAGGGGTACTACCTGTAGTTTCCGATCTTGCATGCAAATGTCTAAGAAGCATCAGGGTATCATGCGACGCCGAGTTGATCGGCCGAGGTTGCGGCGGCAGGTGGGCGCGAGCCCGCCGGACGGGAATTCAGCTACTGAACTGAGTGAGTTCCCACCGTTTCTCTCTCTTGTTGAAAGTGAAGGTCGCCCTGGCGTCAAGGGCGCGGGGACTGGTGGTGACGCGACAGTTCATGATGTGGGCCACTTCGACCTCAAGAGGGTGGTTTGACTGATCGGGTATGTCCATCTTCCAGTCGCAAGTGGAATCCTGCTTGCGCGCATACGTCATCCAACCTTTTGCTTTGTTGTCATTCTGAAGCAGTGCGAATGCGTTTTCAGGGGTGAGCGCCGGCGTCACCTCCGGCGGTGGACCACAAGCCACCGAAACTACCGCAACTGCTGCGAGAAGAGCTGCTGTTTTCGTCATTCGCAGCATGGTAGCACTCTGCTACTGACAGCTGGCCGGGCCCTGACGCCTGCGAATGACGCGCCTAGGCGACTCTCTGGCTCCTCGCTTGCTGAGTGAAAGGTGGCAGCGAGTACCCGACCAGGCAAAGCTGATCAAGCGCAAAAAGCACAACCGATTCCATTCCCTGTGACTGGGCGAGATCCACTTCCTTGGGCCAAGGAGAGGTTGCATCACCGATTCCAACGAGGTGGCTCCTCGCCCCGTTCGCAAAGCCTTTTTGAGCGCTGGTCTTCATGGACATCAGGCTCGCATCGAGATTTCGAGCATAAGTGTACGTAAAGCTTTCGGTCTTCAGGCAAGTGAGATTTGACGAATTCCAGTAACTTGGATAATTGATGAGCTGATTGAATGCCGTTGCATTGGTGTCGGTTGGGTAGAGAACCTCGAACCTGGCACTAGCGTAAACCCCCCGTACCGCATTTTGGATGGCGGCTGTATAGTTCCCGATCAAGGTCGGCAAGAAGGCGACCTCATTGGGGAAAGTGGCTGGGTCAACATCGTTAGTAAGGATCTGGCTTATTGGCTTGCCAAAAGCAGCCGCAAACTGCTGCTGCGTGTACGAGTCGTAGAAGGGCATGCTTACGGACGATTGACCTTCCTGGTTCCAGGGGTAGTACCACCACTGAACCTCGCCGAACTGCAGATATGGCGTCAACCCAGCATCGGTTTGTAAGGTCGCCATATCCAGATAGATCTGTGTCCAGAACGCGATGCTCTCCGGCGAGAAGTTTGTTTGAACCGCGGGGGTGTTCACAACCACCGGACTACCGTCCGTCCTGCGCTGGGCGAGGCCGATGGCCAGATTAGGATCGGCATTCTTCAACTCGGTGCTAAATGACGCTACCGCATCCAGGCCATATGCGTTCAGCGCGGTGAAAAAGGCTTGAGACCAATCGCGCGCGGCGCGGTTGATTCCAGCGTTCGTATCTGTCCGCCAGTATTGCGTGATCGGATAGAGGTATGCGTCGGTCGCAGGGTCGTCGTACGGGATACCTGCTGATCCACCAGTCAAAGTCTGGCTCGACAGGGTCGTCGTAAATGATCCCGGTGTTATGCTGATCGCCAGCGTAGTGGTTAGATCGCGGTTCCGAGGGGTCATCTGACGATTCGTCACCTTCAGCACATTGTCAACCACCGAAGCCCAGATTGCTGTGTACCCCTGATTGATGACATTGGCGAGACCCAGCGCGACGGTTTCAGGGCTGTCGTCGGGAAGGTTGTAGTGCCGGATCGCTGTGCGCTGATCGGTCGGCAAGCTTGATGGGCCAATAACCAGTTCGGTATATCCGCTAACAGTATCGGACTGCGGAGTGAAAGTAATGGCGGCCGAGTCATAAACGTGTCCGGGCATCACTAATTCGTAGAACCAAAGTGCCCCCATGTAGTGATTCACTCTGCCGTGGAAACCGAGCTTCTGAATCATCCAAGCAGTACGTTCGGCCGGCAGCGCTTGCGAATGATAAGTATCGTAGTCCGTGGCCAGCGACAATTGTGTTTGTGGTCCGAAATCCGGCATGTCGGTTGACGGGTAACAGACTTCGAGAAAATCGACGAACAGGGAATACGGGCCGCCGGAAGTTGGGCCGTTGTGCTTGACGACGACAGTGTGTAATCCGGCCGGGACGGTCCCGAGCGGCAAACGGACCAAAACATCCTCTGCCAGCAGGGCTAAGTTGAACGACTGTGTCGTGTGAGCATCTATAGAAACCGAGATTGCCGCGCCGTTGGTGAGCAGCCTCGATCCCAGGAACAGCGAGTGTTCGCTGCCCTCGGAATAGGAAAACGTCGCCGTGTCCCCGTAATCCTGAGTCACCTGAATTGAACCACCGGAATAATTCCCCGGGCCCTGCAAAGACCAGTTCCCGGCGAAGGTGGCCGCTGGATCACTATCTTCGATGCGCCGGCTACCGGGGCCCGCGACCTCCCAAAGCGTGTTCTGGCCGGTCACTTGCCAGTCCGACACGAGAACCTGGAACTCAGTTCGAGTGAAGCTACCTGGCTGCAAGTCCGCGGCCCATGTCCACCGCATTTTGCGCACGTTTCGGGTGGGGATGGGTACCATCGTCGACGGATCATTGCCCGGTTGATCCTGATATCCAGCCAGGTTTGCGAAATTCAAAGAAACCTCATAGACGGAAGGAAATTCGCCGCCGGCGAGGGTAACAGTCGGCACTACCCAACTTTCGGTCCCTCCAGCGCTCGTGAAGCCGTACACGGAGATGCGATTACCGTTGGCGCCCGTAAGACCCGCTGACTGTCCAGTCCCGCACCAGACGAGTTGGACCGAAGTCCCCTGGGAACTGGCGGTGAAATCCAGCGAATTCAAATTGATCGCCCTGGCCACTTCGGCAGCAATCGTCGCTAAACTGTCGCCGGCCTGCACGGTGTAGTAA
>JBAUOG010000977.1:0-32092 GCA_049579625.1 Bryobacteraceae bacterium | reverse complement strand
GATTAGGACTGGTTAAGTATGAGATGCCAAAGCAATTTCTATAAGACAAAGCTATATTAATCAATAAGATACTGTCTATATGTCGACACAATTCAATTGACTATAGAACCTATTTCCTCTACATTGGACACATAACGATTCTGGGTTTGGGTTAGCAACGACGGGCCCAATTTCAGAGATCGTACTCCTCGCCGAGTAGTTTCAATCTTCCTCGCCGTAAGATTTTTGCACACCAAAGTATGGACCCTTTTTAGACAGGTGCTACATCTCTGTCTCACACTTGGTGCTCCGTCGGCCCCGAAGCTAACCTACAACCTTTAAGGAGAAATTCGTATGAAAATCCAATCTGTTAAATCGATGATTGCTGCTGGCTTACTGACTCTGACGGCTGCCGCGATGGCTCCGGCTCAGTCTGCAAACTCGCTGCTCGTAAACGTTCCCTTCGCGTTCACCGTGGGGGTTACCAAGCTGCCCGCCGGTGCCTATTCCGTTCAGGAAGCGTCCGACAACGGCCTCATCCTGATCCAGAGCAAGAATCCCGGGCAGTCCGTTGCCGTTCTCACAAGGATCGGTGGCAACTACCTGGGAAATGATGAATCGGGCCTCGTGTTCGAACGCAACGCCGAAGGCGAAGCGGTTCTAACCAAGGTTCAAATGGTCGGCGAACCCGACCGGATCGTGGGTGTTCACACCGCGGCAGCCAAGACGACGCTTGTCTCCGCAAAATAACGCCCGCTAAATAACCAGCGCCCCCGCGGTTTGGCAAGGCTGCCACACTGCCGGGGCGCTTTTGATTTCGCTCCCCTGAAGACGCTGGCTACCCTACTGATTCGGCTGCGGTCCTGTGCTGGAGACCGAAAACTCGCGTCTTCATCCGATTTGGTGGCCCCGCGGGGCCATGGGGGACTCCGATGTGTTCGTGGGATGATATCGGCGGCGCGGCCCAGGCCGCGAAGGCAGGGCCGAGTGAGGCGGAGGCTAACAAAGGGGGCTGCACGAACTGCTACAGCCCCAAGTACGACCGATGTAATCGTAAGAGTCAACTGGTAATCAAGCAGGGCGAAGAGTTGAGGGGGCATGCGGCTGCTTGATGCTCCGGCCGGCGCCGAAGTCCTTTACAACCAAATCCCCTTTCAAACCGCATTTGAGGCAATCCTTCTGGTCAACGTTTACTTCAGTGCCGAACGACGCCCAATGTCAACTCGTAGAGCGTGCCACCGGTGTTGTTGTAACCGGCGGGGCTGCCGTTGCCGCCGTAGATGGCAATTCCGATGAGCCTGTTCCCGTCCAGCACCACGCCGTTATCAGCGTTCGCGCCGTCGTGATTGGCTCCGGTTGTTGGATCCGTTGCACTGAAGGTGTGCAGAACCTCGAAGCGGCCGTCTTCACTTAGGCTGTAAATCACGCCGTTGGTGTTTGCACCCCCGGCCTCGGTGTTCGAGTACAGAGTGCCGCCTTGTCCGAGAGTTAGCCGGCCATCCGGACCCGCCCCGTCCCAATTCTGGCCGGCCGAGTTCACGGCGCTGAACTCGTGCACAACCTCGAGGGCCCCTGGGTTCGAGAGAGAATACCTGAACACGACACCACTGCCATTTGTTCCGCCGT
The DNA here is from genome assembly GCA_049579625.1 of Bryobacteraceae bacterium. Classification (GTDB taxonomy): domain Bacteria; phylum Acidobacteriota; class Terriglobia; order Bryobacterales; family Bryobacteraceae; genus CAJCIT01. The sequence continues at coordinate 30,487 of JBAUOG010000977.1, read as the reverse complement.
GATAGGCCGCACCATAAAAGACGCCGGGCCTCGTCTCGACAAGCTCGTAGCAGCCGGCGCCATCCATGTTCTCGCCGGTCGCATTCGTCTGGCTGAACGCGTAGAGCACTTGAAAGTCCCCCCATGGCGCCATCCGGTACAAGATCCCTGAGGGTTCGCCAACGGAGATTTGAAGAGGGTTGATCTTAATGGAGGGAATCCCGTAGTGGTAGCGGCGGCGCCCGGGGCAGGAGGAGGTGGAGGGAAAGGGCGCGGAGGGACCTGGACACAAGCGGGCGGGGGGCTGGGCACCATTCTGTTTGCCTCGGACGACGGGTTCCTGGTTCAAGTTCCGGCGTCCGGGGGCACTCCGGCCCCGGTGACCGCCGTTGACCCGGCGCATCCGGATATCCGTCACGCCCAACCACAATTCCTTCCCGACGGCCATCACTTCTTGTACCTGGTGGTGGATCGCGGAGGGACAAGTCTTTATGTGGGCGACATCGAAGCCAAGCCGCAGTTGGGAAATGGCCGGCGGGTGATGGCAGCCGAGGGAAAGGTGTGGTGGGCGCCACCGGGACACCTCCTTTTCCTCCGCGATAATGACTTGATGGCGCAGTCTTTTGACGCGCGCCGATTCGAATTAGAGGGAAAGCCATTTCTGGTTGCAGAGCACCTGGCAAATGGGACGAACCGCTGGACCACTGATTTCTCGGTCTCCTCGAATGGCGTTCTGGTTTGGCGCGGGGGATTCAACTCACGCCCTCAACTGGTTTGGCTCGATCGAAGCGGACGCCAGATCGGTAGCGTGGAGATCCCATGGCCTTTGTGGTCCCCTCGCCTTTCCCCCGACGGCAAGCGCATCGCTCTCACCGGACCGGTCGTGAACTCGCTTGGCATAACTCCCCCACCCGGGTCCCACGTTTGGCTATGGAGCCTGGGTCCCGGTGTCGCATCGCCCGTCACCCTGGCAGATGCCTTCGATGGCTCGCCCATCTGGTCGCCGGACGGGCGTCAAATCGTCTTTAGCCGTCGCCAAGGATCGGACTACGGAATCTACATCAAGGACGTCGTCGGATCAGGAAGCGAGGAATTGCTGCTCAAGACGCAGAGTCGCTCATGGCCCACCTCTTGGTCAGCCGACGGAAACTTCATCTTATTATCCGTTGTTAATGAGCGCTCTGTCGCAAATCAAACCGAAACCCTGGCGCTGCCGCTGAGCGGCGAGAAGCGACCCATTCGCCTGGGACTCATGGACTCCGCTGAGTTCTCGCCCGACGGCCGTTGGATGGCCTATGTCGACTATTCTTTAGGAAATGGGCAAGTCTTTGTACGACCCTTCGATCCGCGGCATCCCGGCGCCCAGGTGCCAAACTGGCAGGTTTCACCTTCCGCGGGGATCGCGTTGCTTCCCCATTGGCGTGGGGACGGCAAAGAGCTGTTCTATTACTCACTTATCAATACCAGGATAATGGCAGTCAGTATAAGAACTGCTCCTACTTTCGAAGCGGGGAAGCCCGTCACCCTATTCGATTCCGCGGATCGCGATGTCATGCACTTCTCCTACGACCTAACTCACGACGGCCAGCGTTTCCTGGTGGGTCGGTTGCTTCAGGATGAAACGCGTCCCGTCAATGTTTCCTTAAATTGGCTGGCAGGATTAAAGAAGTGACAGCATCTCTACACGGTAACCGACTTGTGGCCGCCTTTTTTGCGGCAGCCGGCGGAATGTGCCCTCGGTCTGACTGCTGGCGGTGAAGTAGCCATCCGCCTCTGGTTCGCATCGCCTCTGCTACCCTTGTCGGAAATGCGCTTTAAGCTCGTTACCTCTGCTCTGTTCGTGGCCGCTGTATCGCAATTCACCTCTGCTCAAGCGCCGGCCTCTGTGGCGACGCGCCTGGCTGCTCAGAACGCGCTCTTTGACGAATCGTGGCAGGCCACTCTCAAGATGAATCCCACGCTGGCGACCGCTGTCGGCGACTATCGCTACAATGATCTACTCGGCGACTACTCGCTTACGGCCCATGCTGCCCGCCACGAGCGTGAGGTTGCCGACCTGGCCCGTATCAAGGCGATCGACCCTACCGGCTTTCCAGAGAAGGATTTGATCTCGCACGATCTTTTTCTTCGCCAGCTCCAACAGCGCGTGGATGACTACGATCTCAAAGAGTTCGAAATGCCCCTCAGCGCATCGGGGGGCGGCGGCGGCATTCATGTGAGTGTTGCCGACCTGCCGCTTTCCATGCCATTCGATTCGGTCAAACACTACGAAGACTACATCGCTCGTCTGCACCAAATTCCCAAGGCTTTCCTCCAGACCGAGGACGTTTTGCGCGCCGGCGTACGCGATCGCCTTGTCCCGGTACGCTTCATCGCAGAAAAGGTGCCCGGGCAGGCGGAAGGCGTGGTTACCGCCGATCCTTTCTTGCTCCCGCTCAAGAAATTTCCGGCTAGCTTTTCCGATGCGGATAAGAAACGCCTCACGGACGAGATCACGTCCACCGTTAACAACGAAGTGTTTCCCGCCTACAAGCAGTTCGCTGCCTTCGTCACTTCCGAGTACATACCCTACTGCAGAACGACGCTTTCCGTCAATTCTCTTGGCGGTGGCGGACGCCGCTACCAGGCCGCTCTGCGCCGCTTCACGACCACCGATCTCACGGCCGCACAGATTCACGAGATTGGGCTGAAGGAGGTTCACCGGATTACCGAAGAGATGGCCGCACTGGCGAAAGCTAACGGATACAAGGATCTTGCCAGCTTCCGCGACCACGTCGAAAGCGACCCCAAGTACCGGCCGGCGTCCGCGGACGCTATCGTCGAGGACTTCCGCAAATACATCGCACAGATGGAGCCGCGTCTTCCTGAGCTTTTCACTGTGCTGCCGAAGACAGCCGTTACGGTCGAGCCCATTCCGCCTTTCCAAGCTGCCGCTGCCACCCACTACCAGGGCGGAACGCCCGATGGCAAGCGTCCCGGCCGCGTTTCGGTTGCCGTATCCGACCCGACCCATCGCAGCTTCATCAATGACGAGGCGGTCGCCTATCACGAGGGCGTTCCCGGGCATCATCTTCAGATCACCATTCAGCAGTCGCTTACCGGCCTTCCCGAGTTCCGCAAGCACGGTGGAAACTCCGCCTATACCGAGGGCTGGGGGCTCTATGCCGAGGAACTGGGCAAGGAGATCGGCTTCTATCAGGATCCGGGCTCCGATTATGGCCGCCTGCGCTCCGAGCTGTTCCGGGCTGTGCGCCTGGTGGTAGATACCGGCATTCACGACATGGGCTGGACCCGGGACCAGGTTGTGGAGTACATGCGCGGCTCCCATGCTGTAGACGAGCCGACGATCCAGGCTGAGACCGACCGTTACATTTCGGGGCCCGGACAGGCGTGCAGCTACAAACTCGGCCAGCTGAAAATTCGCGAGCTGCGCGACCGCGCCAAACAGCAGCTAGGGGCAAAGTTCGACCTCAAAACGTTTCATGACGAGATCCTATCGGGTGGAGCTCTCCCGCTCGACGTGCTCGATGCCCGAATGAATCGCTGGATCAAAGCGCAGGTTACCGCCTCTGTTGGGGAATTGAGGTAGCCGGTCATCGCCTCAAGCGGTGAACGCAAATGAGGATGATGCTGTGTCTTGCTCCGATTGGCCGAAGTGCCCGAAGACGAACGGTGTTCGAGTGAAATCGGACGGGTCCACCAAGGGACATCCTCTGGATTGATGACCTTGAGGAGGGCTTCCGCGTGCAACGTCTTCGGTCAGGGAGAATTCCTAATGATCCGATCCGTTGCTCGCGTGTTGGTTACGATTGGCATGATATCCGTTTCCGTCTTGGCGTCCTTGGCCACCGCCCAAGGCCAGCCCAATCCGCCAAATCCAACCATGGCGCCGAATCCGCTGACGATGACGCTATCCATTTTTCGTAGCAATATGCAGGACAAACTCATGAAGGCGGCGGACGCGATGCCGGAGTCCAAGTACAGCTACCGACCGACGAAGGACGTTCGCTCGTTTGCCGAGATCCTGAATCATGTGGCGGATATTTCCTACATATTGTGCTCAAACGTCAGGGGCGAAGCGAACCCCGCCACGGCTAACGCGAAGGCTTCGAAGACCGAGATCATGGCGTACTTGAAAGGCGCGTTCGCTTACTGCGATGGCGTGTACTCCGGGTTCACCGATGCACACCTCAATGACCCGGCGGACTTCTGGGGCGCCAAAACGAACAAGATGTTCATCTTGACGCAAGTCGGAAATCATGACGCCTTGCATTACGGCAATCTCGTCACGTACCTGCGCATCAATGGCCTCGAGCCGTCCGGGGGCTGGTTCTGATGGCCCAGCGGCGAAGCAACCCATGCGGTGCGTTCGTCCCAACGGCCAACTACCGCTAGTTTCGTATCGGTTTACCTAAGAACAGGAGGTGGACATCAATCTTGTGCCTTGACCGTACATAGCGGCTGCGCGTCACCATCGTAGAACTGGCAACGCCACAATGGAAGTGAGCCTTCCTATGCGCCAGAAACCAGTTGCTGCCGCGCTGTTCTTTCTTTTGATTCTGGCCGCCTGCTCCCTGACCGGTCAAACCCCGCCGCCGGTATCACCGTCGATTGCCGCACCTCGATTCCACCTCGCCTTGTCTGATTTTTACGCGCATGATCCGTTCATCCTCGCCGATCCCGCTACAAAGACCTATTACCTCTACACCGCCATCGGCGCGCGGCAATCACTGGACGGCCATTCGGGCGTCGTTGCCTACAAAAGCACTGATCTGAAATCCTGGGACGGTCCTCACCTCGTCTTCTCCGTACCCGACGATATCTGGGCCAATCCAGCTGACGGGGCTTGGGCGCCGGAAGTCCACCGTTATCGTGGGAAACTTTATCTCTTCGTCACTCTCCACAACAACGACCGGCTCCTGGATGAACCCGTCGCCGTCACTCATCCCATCTATCAAGGGAAACCCGCGCCACACCACCTCCGTGGAACGCAGATCTTTGTCGCGGACTCCCCTGACGGCCCCTTTCAGCTGCTCGGCAAGGCCAGCATCACACCGCCTGACTTCATGGCTCTCGACGGCACTTTCTATGTGGAGAACGAAGTCCCATACATGATCTACGCTCATGAATGGATTCAGACCCTCGATGGCACGATGGAGGCAATCCGCCTTGCGCCCGACCTCTCCGGCTCCGTAGGCCAACCCTTTTATCTATTCAAAGGCTCCGATGCTCCCTGGCTAGCCGAGCAGCACGATGCTTCGGCTAAGGCTCGCACCTACGTCACCGATGGCCCGTTCCTTTACCGCACAAGGAATGGTAGGCTCCTCATGTTGTGGTCAAGTTATCGCGATGGTCTGTACATGGAAGCTCTCGCCTATTCCGTCTCTGGAAAGCTGGAAGGGCCGTGGCGTCAGTCGGCGCCGCTCATCGGCGATGACAGCGGTCATGGCATGCTGTTTCACACCTTCGACAACAAGCTCATGCTCGTCCTGCACCATCCGTTTCGCCAAGCGCACGCCAAGCTATATGAAATGCGCGATACCGGTGACACCCTCGTTGTCGACCATGAATGGAACTAAGGGAACGCGATGAGCGGCGTGCCGTGGGCGCGCAAGCTCCCAGTCTGCTTCTGAGAAGTTGTAGATGTCAGCCAGGGACCTCCGCTTCGGAGCAGGACGCCTCGTTCCGCTCCCAAAACCGCAAGCCCTATCCAATCACCCTTAGCGGCGTCCACTCCCGCAGACATTGTCCCGCCACGCCGCCGATCTCCACCTCAATCAGCTGGTTCGGCTCGCGCGGGTGCGCCAGTTCCACTTTGAGGTAGTTCGTCGTCAGTGCGATCCCGCGCTGCTCCAATGTAACCGCCGGCAGTGTTTTGCCTGACATACTCCGCCGGAAGGCCAGATTCTTCTCGTCCGAGAGCTCGCGCAGCCGGTGATTTCTTTCTCGCCGCACTTCCATCGGAACCGCGCCAGCGTACTCTGCCGCCGCCGTGCCCGGGCGTTCCGAATACGTGAACACGTGCAGATACGTGAACGGCTGTTCCGCAACAAACTCCATCGTTTGCCGGAAGTCGTCTTCCGTCTCGCCGGGAAAGCCCGCCATCACGTCAGCGCCAATGGCGGCGTCCGGCATGAACCGGCGAGCCATCTCGACCCGGGTCGCGTAGTGCCGCGTGCGGTACTTCCGGAACATGCGCTTCAACACGGCATCCGACCCCGCTTGCAGCGGCGCGTGTACGTGCTTCGCGAGCCGCGTTTCCGTCGCTACCAGTTCCAGCAGATCGCTGCTCCAATCCATCGGTTCCACGGAGCTGATGCGCAGCCGCTTCACATCGGTCTCTCGCAGAATCGTCCGCAGCAGATCAGGGAACCGCAGCGTGCCCGGCAGATCGCGGCCCCAGCGGCCCAGATTGATGCCGGTCAGCACCACCTCCGCATACCGCGCCGCCAGTTGCCGCACCTGCGCCACCACATCGTCCAGCGGCGCGCTGCGGCTCCGGCCTCGTACCGACGGAATAATGCAGAAGCTGCACTTGTTGCTGCAGCCGTCTTGTATTTTGAGGTTCGGCCGCGTCCGGTCTTCACGAATGTCGGCGATGCTCGTTGCCCGAAACTCGCCCGTCACATCACTCACTAGCACCCGGCCGTGATACGGCGCGCCCGCCAGCTTGGCGCTCAACAGGTCCGCAATCTGCGACTTGTGAGAATTTCCAACAACCCAGCGCACGCCGGCAAACTCCGCCAGTTCCTCAGGCGAGCGTTGCGCATAGCATCCCGTCACCAGTATTTGTGCATTCGGATGGTCCCGGTGATAGCGCCGAATCAAGTGCCGTGCTTCGGCGTCTGCGCTCGCCGTCACCGTGCACGTGTTCAGTACGATCAGGTCCGCTTCGCCGGCTTCCGCCACGGTCGTCAAGCCGTGCGACTCCAGCGACGCGGCTATACCGTCGCCATCGGCCTGGGAGGCCCGGCAGCCGAAGCTCTGTATGTAGACGCGCTGCACGCTAACCACTAGTGTAGAGGCACCCGTGGCACAGCCTTCAGGCTGTGATGAAAAAGGCCGTCTTCCCTTGCGCCCTCAAATGTCTGGACTCCGCAACTCATTGCAACGGAACACAAACGCTTCCGAGCCGTGACCGTAAGGGAGCGGTTTTTGGCCCTTTTTCATCAACGTCTTAGGGCTGTGAGGGCCTTTTTCAGCCGGCCTTAGACTTCCGGGGAATCTTTGGCGGCTGCAGCTTTTTCGGCCTCTGCCGCAGCGGCTGCTTCGGCTTGCTTCAGCAATTCCTTTTTTGTGGGAGGCGCCTGCTCGTGCCGATAGTCGTGATCGTGATAACAGGTGCGGCAGCGGACCTTGGCCGCGTCACCGTTAACCAGCGAAACTATGGAATGGTTCGTAACTCGCCGACACTTAATGCAGTGGTCGTCTATTACGTCACCTAAACGAAAATTACCCATGCCGTGACCGAAACCCGGAGTATATCAAAGAGTTCGCGATCCACTAATGCCGGCGCAACCGGCGCGGCGGATCAGGCCCGGGGCTACCATGAAGGGGAAAGGCGTCGGGTAGGCGCTATAGCTCACTCATTGGTCACCGATATTATGAAAGCTCTTCGCGAAAGCCTCATCGAGTTGATTACTCAGACTTCCACCAACCTTCCCCCTGACGTCCGGCAGGCGATGGGGATGGCGCTGGAGGAAGAGACGCCGGGAACCGAGGCGTCGCAAGCGCTGAATATTATCGCCTCCAACATCGATATGGCTCTGGAAGATGCCGGGCCCATCTGCCAGGACACCGGGATGCCTACGTTTTTCGTGCATACGCCGGTGGGTGTCAATCAGATTCAGATCAAGCAGACGGTGCTCGACGCAGTCGCAGCCGCAACCAAGCGAGGTAAGCTCCGGCCTAATTCTGTGGATTCGCTAACCGGCAAGAATAGCGGCGACAACCTGGGAGAAGAGACGCCGGTGATTCACTTTGAGCAGTGGGAACAAGACGAGATTGAAGTGAAGCTGATCCTGAAGGGCGGTGGCTGCGAAAACAAGAACATCCAATACTCACTTCCTTGCGATTTGGAGCACCTGGGGCGGGCGGGCCGTGATCTGGCAGGCGTCAAGAAGTGCCTTCTCCACGCGGTGTGGCAGGCGCAAGGCCAGGGTTGCGCGCCGGGTGCGCTGGGGGTTTGTATTGGCAGTGATCGCGCACATGGCTACGCGCTGGCGAAGTACCAGTTGTTGCGAACATTGGACGACACCAACGACAATCCAGTGCTGGCGAGGCTCGAAGAGGAAGTGGTTGAGGAAGCCAACCGGCTGGGCATCGGAGTGATGGGCTTCGGCGGAAAGGTTTCCTTGATTGGTTGCAAAGTCGCTGCGGCGAACCGTTTGCCTGCCAGCTTCTTTGTGTCGGTTGCCTACGACTGCTGGGCCTTCCGGCGGCTTGGTGTGCGGTTGGATCCTCAGACTGGCCAGATCACGAAATGGCTCTATCGGGACCCGGCGGAGGTTGTGAAGAAGATGGCCGTACGCGAAGGGTTTCCACTGACGGGCCGGGAAGTTGTGCTGAGGGCTCCTGTCGCAGAGGAAACCATTCGCACTTTGTCGGTGGGCGACGTGGTGCTGATCCGTGGCGAGATGTATACCGGCCGCGATGCCGTGCACGCGCACCTGATGAAGAATGCGCCACCGGTGGATTTGCAAGGTTCGGTGCTATACCACTGCGGTCCGGTGATGCTGCAAGAGGGCGATAAGTGGGTCGTCAAGGCGGCTGGACCGACCACCAGCATTCGCGAAGAACCATATCAAGCGGAGATTCTGCGCCGATATGGTGTGCGGGCGGTCATCGGCAAGGGTGGTATGGGCGAAAAGACGTTGGCGGCCCTCAAAGAAACCGGTGCCGTGTATTTGAACGCGATCGGCGGCGCGGCCCAGGTGTATGCACGCAATGTAGACGAAGTGCTGGGTGTCCACCTGCTGGAGTTCGGCATTCCGGAAGCGATGTGGCATCTCAAGGTGAACGATTTTGTGGCGATCGTGACGATGGACTCGAAGGGCCACAGTCTGCACGAGTCTGTGGAGAATGCGTCCGGGCATGAGCTGGAAAAACTGGTACCGGCTGCGAAATAAGCAGCGCAATGTCTTAGACGCGTGAACGCGGTTCTTTCATTGAGGCGTTTGGTAAACTGAAGTTTCCGCCTATGGCCAGGTAGCTCAGTCGGTAGAGCGCAGCCCTGAAAAGGCTGGCGTCGGCGGTTCGATTCCGTCCCTGGCCACCACATTCTCAAGCACTTACAGACTACGCGTTCCGTTCATGTCTAGACTGATAGACGCCTAGATATTCGTAAGAAACACTCATTAGCGGCGATACAACGGTGTGCCGAGAATGCTTCCCTGCGCTAATCAACGTGACATAATTTTTTGTTACGGAGAATCTGGAACTGCATGCTGCCATTGATCCGCACTCTGATTAAGCCCTACAAAGGTAGCCTCTTCATAATCCTGGCGGCGATGGTGATCCAGATTGTTGCCAGCCTCGCCGCGCCGTGGCCGCTGAAGGTCGTCCTCGACAATGTGGTGGGCAGCCATAAGGAGCCGGCGTGGGTGACCCATTTGCTGGGCGCCTCCGTCCACGACACGTCCAAGATGCACATAGCGCTTTTCGCGGGCTTGGCCGTTTTGGTGATCGCTTTCGTGAACGCAGTCTCGTCCTATTTCGCAAACTACTACACGGAGAGCGTAGGCCAGTGGGTGGCCCACGACCTGCGTAAGAAGACTTACCACCACCTGGAGCGTCTTTCGCTCACCTACTTTGAGGGTCATCAAACCGGCAACATTCTTAGCACGATCACAAATGATATCGGCACTATCCAGGGGTTCGCCTCGGCGTCAACGCTGGGAATTCTGGTCGACCTGCTCACGATCGTCGCGATGATCGGGCTGATGTTCTACCTGGATGTGGAGTTCGCGTTGGTGGCGCTCGCCGTAACGCCTTTCCTGGCCCTGTTCTTATCTCGATTTAAGACAGCGGTCAAGAGGGCTACCAAGGCAGTCAGAAAAGAGCAGGCTGACATGCTGGCGGTGATCCAACAAGGGCTGGAGTCGGAGCGGGTTGTGAAAGCGTTCGGACAACAAGAGTTGGAGGAGGAGGAACTTGACCTCGTCAGCCGCAAGACGGTCGACGCCGCACTGAAAGCGCGACGTGTCAAATCGCTGCTCTCGCCGATCGTGACAGTCACCGTCGCGGTCTGCACCGGGTACGTGCTATGGCGTGGCGCGGGACGAATACTGGCGGGAGAAATGACCGCTGGAGCCTTGACCGTTTTTCTCGCTTATCTCAGTAAGTTCTTTAAACCTGTTCAGGATCTCGCCAAGATGACCAACGTCATCGCCGCCACGACGGTGGGCGTCGAACGCGTGCAGGCAATTCTGCAAGACGAGACTATTATTCTCGAGAAGCCGCATGCGAAGGAGCCGGGCATTCTCCGTGGCGAGATCGTCTTCGACCATGTCGCGTTCGGGTATAACGCTGACGCGCAGGTCCTGAAGGACGTCAATTTCACCATCAAGCCCGGCCAGCTGGTCGGCGTGGTTGGACCCACGGGAGGAGGCAAGTCTACCGTCGTCAGCCTGATTCCTCGCTTCTACGATGTCACCAAAGGGACGGTACGAATCGACGGTGTGGATGTGCGCGACTTCACTTTGGCAGGGCTGCGAAAGAACATCGGCTTTGTCTTGCAGGACACCGTTCTGTTCCGCGGCAGCATTCAGGACAACATCGCCTACGGGCGGCCGGACGCCACCAAGGACGAAGTCATCGAAGCGGCCAAACTTGCGAATGCGCACGATTTCATTTCGGCAATGCCAAAGGGATACGACACACAGGTGGGCGAACGCGGCCTCACGTTATCAGGCGGCCAGCGCCAGCGCATCGGCATTGCCCGCGCGTTGATTCGCGACAACCCGATTCTGATTCTTGACGAACCGACTGCCGCGCTCGATACGGAATCGGAGCGGTTGGTCGTGGAAGCACTGGAACGGCTGATGAAAGGCCGTACCGTCATAACCATTGCGCACCGGCTGAGCACCATTCGGGATGCCAACAAGATCATCGTCTTGAAGGGCGGCGTCGTGGCTGAGACCGGAACAAATGACGAACTTTTAGCTCTGGATGGAGTCTACGCGGAGCTTCATCGCATACAGTTTGGGGATGCGCCAAAGCCCGTCGGCCCATAGGTTTTGACGTGCACTGGGCCGCGGGTACAGCCCGGTTGACCCTGTTAGCATAGGCAATGCAAGGAGTCTGAATGTCTCGTTCGTTAATCGTGCTGCCCGACGATACCGGCCAGCCTATCCTGAAGGCCATTCAGGAAGCGCAAAAATCCATCCGGGTCAAGATGTTTGTGTTTTCCGATCCTGGGTTGCTGCAGGCCGTCATCGATGCCCAAAAACGGGGCGTCAAGGTGCGGATTATGCTCAATCCCGCCCGTCGAGATGGCGAGGATGACAACGCGGAGACACGCAAGACTCTGGTGGCGAGCGGCGTTGAGGTGAACGACACCAATCCGAAGTTCGACCTGACCCACGAAAAGTCGATGGTCATCGACGACTCGGTCGCCTATGTGAAGTCACTGAACTGGGAGACCAGAAATCTAACGGAAACCCGGGACTACGCGATTGTCACCACTCACGGTCATGAGGTGGGCGAGGTTATCGAGTGCTTCGACGCCGATTGGAACCGGACCGCTTTCAAAGATGGGGAGACCGCGCACTTAATTTGGTGCCACGGCAACGGCCGGCAGCGAATCGCGCAATTCATTGACGAGGCGAAGCACACTCTGTTCGTGCAGAATGAGCGCTACCAGGACCAGGTCATTATTGAGCATCTTGTTCGCGCAAACCGTCGCGGGGTAAAGGTCCACGTGATGGCGCGGCCCCCGCACAAGCTAAAGGCGGAAAAGCTGGTGGAAGCGGTCGGCGGCATGCGTATCATGAACGACGTCGGAATCAAGGTCCACAAGCTGAAGGGCCTGAAGCTGCATGGGAAACTGCTGCTCGCCGATGACGAAAGAGCGGTGGTGGGTTCCATCAATCTGGCGCCAGGCAGCTTCGACAGCCGCCGCGAACTGGCGATCGAGGTTCGTGACGCCCATATCATCGAAAGGCTTTCAAAGGTCGTTCACGGAGACTGGGATAACTCGCACACCCTCGACCTTACCGATGAGGGCCTGGTGAAGGACCTCGGCGATGAGAACGAAGATGCGGTGGCAAGGCTGGGGATTGAACCCTCCGAACTGGAACATCATCATAACCACAGCCACAATCATGACCATGAGGAAAAACACAATCATGAACACAAGCACGACCATGAACACGAGCATAAGAACCACGGTTCCTGAGGGGCTTTCGCTATAGGCGAAGGATTGACAAGCGACTCGTAAAAGCCTCAGACTAGGCAATATGCGACTAGCCTTAATGTGCCTGATCGCCTCCGCTGCGCTCCCCTCACTAAGCCAAGCCGAGGCCCCTGTTTTCGTTGTTACGCCGCTCGACAGTAACATCAAGTTCTTCGTGAAAGCATCCGTGGCCATCGATGGACACTTCGACAAGTGGGAGGCAAAGCTGACCTTGACTTCCCCTGACCCCGCGTCGGGCGTTCTGGATATCAAGATTTATGCGGCCACCGTGAACACCGGAAGCGGAATGAAGGACGACAAGCTGAAAAGCAAAGACTTCTTTAACGCCGCCCAGGATCCGTACATCACGTTCAAGTCAACGAAGATCGTCCAGACCGGCGCCAACACCTTTGAAGTGGATGGCACCTTCACCATTCGTGGAGTGTCAAAAGACGAGAAGTTGCTCCTCACGGCTGAGCGCAACGCGCAGGGCGACGGCGGCAGCATTCAGGGGACCATGGCCTTTGACCGCAAGCAGTATGGCATGAACAGCGGCATCCCCTTCATCAAGATTGCCGACCGCGTTGAGGTGACTGTCAACCTCAAGGCAAAACGCGTCAGCGGCCCTCCGGTGGAACTGAAGAAGTTCTAACCCCGTTTCAAGGGCTGTCCAGGACCTCAAGTCACCGTCGCCGCGCATTCGTACTGTCGCTCGATGAGCTTCACCTAAACTCAAAGACTGAGGAGTGGCGAAGTGTGTCCGCTGCTCAGGTCCACTCAGTGAGGCACCAGTGTCCATACGACCAGTAAAGCGGCTAATCAAGGCCAAGCCGACCCTTGAAGGCGCCGGTGTGCATCTCCGTCGGGCGTTTGGCTTTGGCAACACGTCCGATTTTGATCCCTTCCTCCTTTTAGACGACTTCCGCAATGACGTTCCGGCTGACTATCTGGCCGGCTTCCCGTGGCATCCACATCGCGGTATCGAGACCATCACCTACGTTCTCGCGGGAACCGTGGAGCATGGCGACAGTCTGGGCAATCGTGGTGCGATCGCGGCCGGCTCCGTCCAATGGATGACGGCGGGCAGCGGGATCATTCATCAGGAGATGCCGAAGGGCGATCCGGAGGGGCGTATGCACGGGTTTCAACTCTGGGCGAACCTTCCTTCCTCGCTCAAGATGACGGCGCCTCGCTACCAGGAGGTCACCGCCGGCGACATCCCTCTCATCACGGACGATGACGGTACGGGCGTGCGCATCGTCTGCGGAGACTTTTGGGGCAGGAAGGGTCCGGTCGACGGGATTGCGGCTAATCCTGTTTACCTCGATGTGTCGGTTCCTCCCGGGCGTCGAAAAACCCTCCCGGTTGAGACCACCCGTCACGCGTTCGCCTACGTGTTCGCGGGCGCGGGGAAGTTCTGTAACGCGTATGGTCCCCTTGCGGTGCCGACGGAAGGTCTGGGATGGGCCGACAAGGTGCCTCCTGCGCAGGCCGACAACAGATCCCTCATTCTCTTCGATAACGGTGACGAAGTAACCGTGGAAGCTGGGCAAGACGGCATCCGTTTCCTGTTGGTCTCCGGAAAGCCGCTTGAGGAACCCGTAGCCTGGTACGGTCCGATCGTGATGAACACCCAGGAGCAGCTGCGGCAAGCGTTCGACGAGCTTGATCGTGGAACGTTTCTGAAGCCGCAGGCCGGCAGCTAGCGGCCGGCCGCATCGGATGCGCACCTAAGCAACTTGCCCGCGAATAGCCCATTCACGCGCCGAAGGACGCGTAACTACTCTGCCCGGTACCGCAATCTGCGGCGGCGCGTTTCGCTGCCCCCGATATGGCTGCCGCTGCTGATATCGGCGGCCATCTTGATCCCATTGGGCTGGTGGTTTCACAGCCGGTACACGGTAAGCTTCCAATCGCCGATCCGTGTGCGGCTGGTGTCGCCGGTTGTCATCGAGGAACGGCTCACATCCTCAAGCGCTGCAGAGGCCCGGGCCGATCAACACGGCCGCCGCCTCTCTGCGTGGCAGGAATATGCGTGCCGCCAGTTCGGCCCCGACTGCCGCGTGGCGCTTGCCATACAGCGCGCCGAAAACCCACAGGGCAAGTGCGAGATCTATCACTACAACTCCGACGGAACGCTGGACTGGGGCTACTTCCAGATCAATACCGTCCACCTCAAGCGTCCCGGTCTGAATCTACGCGATCTCCTCGATTGCAAGGCGAACATCGATTTCGCCGTGCAGCTCTTTCGGGAGAAGGGCTTCACTCCCTGGAGCACATTCAACTCGGGCGCATACCGTCGCTTCTTGGTTCAATGAGGCCGGCTGCTCGATGCCAGTCCGCGCTGAAAGCCAAGTCAGAATCGGATATGCTTCAAGATTGCCACTATGACCACACGAATGCTCGCACTCACCTCCGTCTTAGCCGCCGCGATCCTCGGCGTTTCCGCTCTTAGCGCCCAGACATATCAGCCCAACTGGGCCTCCCTCGACACGCGGCCTGTCCCGGCTTGGTTTACCGACGCCAAGTTTGGCATCTTCATTCACTGGGGAGTCTATTCGGTGCCGGCCTATGCGCCCGTTCTGCCCGGCAAGCTCGCCTATGCGGAGTGGTACTGGCACCAGATCACGGAAGGGCAGAAGCCGAACGCCGATCCTGTCGACGCTGGCTCCTGGCAGTATCACCAGAAGGTGTATGGCGCCGCTTTCCCTTACCAGGATTTCGCGCCTGATTTCAAGGCTCAACTATTCGATCCCGATCACTGGGCCGACGTTTTCCAGCGTTCCGGCGCCCGCTATGTCGCGCTGACTTCCAAACACCACGAAGGCTTTGCGCTGTGGCCCAGTCAGGAAGCGTCCAAGACTTGGGGACGTCCCTGGAATGCCGTCGAGATCGGTCCGAAGCGCGACCTTCTTGGCGACCTTACCACCGCTGTTCGCGCCAAGGGTTTGAAGATGGGAATCTACTATTCGCTCTACGAGTGGTATAACCCGCTCTATCTCTCCGACAAACCGCGCTACGTTTCCGAGCACATGACGCCTCAGTTCAAAGAT
This sequence comes from Bryobacteraceae bacterium, assembly GCA_049579625.1. Taxonomy (GTDB): domain Bacteria; phylum Acidobacteriota; class Terriglobia; order Bryobacterales; family Bryobacteraceae; genus CAJCIT01. The sequence goes on along the minus strand of JBAUOG010000977.1, from coordinate 15,061 downwards.
GTCGTTACGCGCTACAAGCCGTCCATCATATTCAGCGATGGCGAGTGGGAATTGCCTTCGTCGGAGTGGCACACGGAAAGTCTACTCGCTTGGCTCTACAACGAGTCGCCGGTTAAGGACGAAGTCGTAGTCGATGACCGCTGGGGTAAGGAAACCCGCCATAAGCACGGCGGTTACTGGACCACCGAGTACACGCCCGGGATGGCCGCCATGGATCACCCCTGGGAGGAGAGTCGCGGCATGGGCTATTCCTACGGCTACAACCGCGCCGAGCGCATCAACCACTACCACACCGGTCGCGAACTCGTCATCCTGCTGACTGACCTCGTCAGCCGCGGTGGCAATCTGCTGCTCGACATCGGCCCGGCCGCCGATGGGACCATCCCCGTCATCATGGAAGAACGCCTTCTTCAGATCGGCTCGTGGCTCAACGTGAACGGTGACGCCATCTATGGCACGAAGCCCTGGAAAACATCCCGCCAGTGGAGCGCGGGTCAAGTGCCGAAGCAGGATTACAACCAGGAGTTCAATACCAATTACGACGTCACAGCTCTCACGCAAAAACCGGCTGCCGGTAAAGCAGCCATTGAGGCCTTTTTCACCTCGAAAGGCAACGACGTTTACGCCATCCTTCCCCGCTGGCCCGGACGCAGCTTCACCGTGAAGGATTTCGACGGCTCGCGACTGAAGTCCGTCACTCTCCTCGGCTCGACAGCGGCGCTGCGCTTCACGAAGAAGGCCGGCCAAGTGACCATCGAGCTGCCCGACCTGCCGGAGGAACTGCTCTCACAACCGGCTTGGGTGCTGAAGCTTAGCCAGTAGGTCTTGCCGCCTCGACTCTCGCGAAGCCAGCCGAGAGCGGACACGTCGTCGCTGGCCGAATCAAACCACGACTGCCCTTTTCCCGGCTCAATGCTTCAATAGGAATAGAACGATGGGACCGTACCCGTCGTCCTAGACATTGAGGAGTAAACCATCCGATGAGATCGCTTCGCCTTGCCGCTCTGACTCTGTGCGCCTCCGTCTTCTGCTTTGGCGCCAGCAAGGAAATGATCGAACTGCAGCGTGACGTTGCGCAGCTTCAGGATCAGGCTAACCGCATTCAGCGCACGCTGGACGAGAAACTGGCAGCCCTCCAAGTGCTGCTTCAGCAGACCTCTGATAATTCGTCTCGAGCGGCCGTCTTGGTTCAGAATATGCAGACCGACGTTGCTTCCAAGGTCGGTGAGCAGCTGCGGCCTCTGCTCGGCGTAGCCCAGAAAGTGGACGGCATGCAAGAGGAGATGCGTGGGCTGAAAGACTCCCTGTCCGAGCTGAACGCGCGGCTTGACAAATTGGACGCCAAGATGACCGACGTCAGCAACAAGATCGCACTGGCGAACCAGCCGCAGCCCCCGCCCCCGGCAGTCGGTGCAGGCCAGCCGGGCGCCGCGGGACCTGTCTCTCCGCAAGCCCCAGCCGGCATGAGTGCGGAAACGACTTTCGCGGACGCCCAGCGCGATGAGCAAGCGGGCAATTATCCAGTGGCGATCAAGGAATACCAGGACTACCTCACCTATTTCGGCCAGACCGATCAGGCTCCCTCCGCCCAGTACCACATCGGTCTGATCTATTACAACGAGGCCGACATGGACAATGCCGTCAAGGCGTTTGACGCCGTGCTGGAAAAATACCCGGAAAACATCCAGACTCCCAACGCCTATTACATGAAGTCGATGGCTCTGCTCCGGAGCGGCCAGCGGCAGCCGGCAATCGACGGCTTCAAGGAATTGATCGAGAAGTACCCGCGCACCGATCAGGCCAACAAAGCCCGTTCGCAGATGCGCGCACTCGGCGTTCTACCGCCGGCCGACGCCCCGAAGACCAAACGTCGTCCCAGCAACTAGACAAACGTCATAACTGTTTGCGGTTCAACCAACTTCTGCCGAGAATGAACCACGCGTCAGAGGGTGTTAACACGGCAGCACAGAACCGCGCGCGTCAGCAAGCGGATGCGTAGATGTTTACGCCGCTATGTTTAGGAGCGATAGCGGTGGAGACCGGGACATGGCGTTTCGCAGGAGAAATCGGTCTCCACAAGTTAGAACCAGAGATACTTGGTCGCATCCACGGCGGTGTGAAGCAAGGCCGATGCGACCACGCTGGTGGAACGGGCGAAGACCGTGCCAAACAGAAGCCCTGCCAACGTGGCGAGGATCATGTAGCGCAAGTTGGGAAACGGGAACGGGCCGTTATTCAGATGAGCGCTGCCGAAGACGAAGGCGCCCAGAATGATCCCCCAGGCGGCGGGCGCTGAAGGAAGGCGCTGTGTAATCCAGTTCTGGATTAGCGAGCGGAAGAGGATCTCCTCGGGAAGCGCCGTTCCGCAAAAAATGGTTGCGAGGCGAAACAGCGAGCTGAGCAAAGGCGATCGCGGGGCGTGCGCCGGGGCGAGAAAGCCAAGGCGGAGCCCGAGGGGGATCAAAACCGCGGAGGCGATAACCAGGCCCAGGAGCGCTCGAAGCAAATCGGCAGGCGTCTGAGGCAGCCGGTACTTCATGCCAGGGAAGTTTCGAAATAACAGGAAGAGAAACAGAGCGAGCGTGATGGCAACGCCATAGGCAGTGGTATGCAAGGTGCCTTGGACGGGTTTCGGAATATAGGCAGCGCCGACACCTAGCTCGAGCGGGAGCCAGAGGAGCAGGATCACGGCGAGATCGGGCAATGTGGCCACCTGGTGTGGGCTGCGGTCGAGACGGAATTGCTGCGCGAAGACGATCAGGGTGGGAATGAACGTGTACCCGGCGATGATCAGCACGATCGGCGTGGAGAGCGCGGAGTAGTACCAGGCCGAGGCGCAGAAGATGGTGGTGAGCGCGAGCGGAACGCAGAAAATGAGTGATCGGTTGTCCTCAAGAGTGACCCGCAGGCGCTGCTGTAACGGCTCTGAGAAGAGCGCGAGAATCAGCAGCAGGAAGAAGACGATCGCGATCATGCTTTCTCTCGAAGGTCGCCCGCAGCGGCACTCTTTAAATTGAGATCAGCTTCAGGCCGGGGATTCTCTGAAAGTGCCGAACGTTACGCGTGGCCACGGCGTACCCAAGTTCAAGAGCGCAGCCACCGATCAGCAGATCGTCGAAGGGAATGGTGACACCATTCTGTGCGCATTCCGCGTTGATCTTTCCAACTAGTTCTCCCGTCTCAGCAGTGATTGGATAAACGGGCACGGTTGCTTTCAGGTCATCAAGGGATGCCCGGAGCGCTTGCCGCCGTTCGATGGTATCCGCGCGGCAGATCCCGTGCGCAAGCTCCGCTACGCTAATGGCGGACAGGGCCACCTCTTGTTCGCCGAACCGATCGGCAAGGTACTTTAGAAAGCGGGCTACGTTGAGGCGCTGCCGCTCGGCCTCAATCACTATGCTTGAATCGAGAATTAGTCCCAGGGCGGCGGATTCCATGGCTGACTGCGTTCCGCGATCCCTCCTTCGACATCCTTCATGAAGCCCTCATCCGGAATAGCGCTGGCGCCTCGCGCTTCCGCTAGCGCAACGCTCTCTGACAACAAGCGGCCTTTGACGATCGGCGAGCGAAGAACGGCAATTGGCCGGTTATCCTGCTCAATAACGACCTCGACGCCGTTCTGCACCCGGGCCAACACGGCATCAAGGTCGCGAGCCAATTCGGCCTCGCTCATGTGAACTGTAGCCATTTACTCCATTATGGCGCGTCGCTGAGGTCTCGGCCCCACAGGAAGTAGCGCCCGCAGCGGCAGTGACTCATTTCCCCGTCTCCGGTTGATCGTAACCGGCCAGACGGCGCGCCCAGATATTCCGGAAGCGGACTTTGTCGCCGTGATTCTGCAGGAGCAGTCCATCCTCAGCAGGTTGAGGGGTGTAGTGCGCCACCTGGCGATAGACCATGGGACCCATGGAGGCCTGGTGGTTGTGCAGCAGCACGCCGTTCAGGAAAGTCGTGAAATAGGCGGGCTTCAGGAGTTTCTCGCCATCGAACTTCGGCGCTTCAAAGACGATGTCGTAGGACTGCCATTCGCCGGGAGGACGCGTCGGGTTGACGAGCGGAGGCCATTGACCGTAGATGGCGCCGGCCTGCCCATCGGCATACGTGGGGTTGTTGTAGGAATCGAGCACTTGCGTCTCGAAGCGTGCCATCAGGATGACGCCGCTGTTTCCGCGCGCCTGACTGTTGCCCTTGACCACAGCCGGCGAAGCCCATTCGACGTGGACCTGGACGTCGCCGAACTTTTCCTTGGTGATGATATCGCCGGTTCCGGGGACGACCTCCATGTAGCCATCTTCGACTTTCCATTCGGCAGGACCGGCGTTTCCCGCCTTGGTGATGTTGCTGTGATAAGAGGTCCATTGCGACAGATCTTTGCCATCGAAGAGCACGATGGCGTCGGATGGAGCATCTCCACACTGTTTGCCCGGTGTCACTACCTTGGGATGAGGACGATTGGGATCGTGCACATGGTAGGGCAGACCCGGAAGCATGGGTGTATCGGTGAAGCCGAGGTCGTGATTCTCCTGGTTCTGCGCTGCTAGTGTCAGGACGGACACCGTGGAGACTGCGGCGACTCCGAGGATTATGAGGAGGTGAGATGTTCGCATGCTGGTTTGCTCTGAAGCCCGTAGCGTATCAGACATGAAAACTCAGCGGACAGCGTGCGTTGTCGCCCACCCATGAGAGGGGCTTAGGCGACGGCCGACAGGGTCTTGGCATATGATGGGAAGCCAATGAACATTTCACGCCGAAACTTCCTAAACTCCGCTGCCGTGGCAGCCGGAAGCAGCCTGCTTGCCAGTGCCGCCAAGCCCCAGCACGCCTTGAAGGCGATTGGACTGCAGCTTTATACCGTCCGGGACATCATCCTCAACAACCCGCCGAAGGTCCTCACAGAGATTAGTGATATCGGCTACCGCGAGGCCGAAGTGACCTCCGACAACATGGAGAAGATCTGGGATGCGCTTAAGGCCACCAAGCTCAAGCCCGTCAGCCTGCACGTTTCACCAGAGGTTTTTAAGAGCGACATTTCGCACCTGGATATTGTATTCGCGGCCGCCAGGATGAAGGGCTTCGACTACGTGGTCTATCCTTATTTGCCGCCCGACGAGCGGGGTGGACTGGATGCCATTAAGCGCCTCGCGGACAACTTGAACAAGGCAGCCAAGTCCGCCAATACCAACGGTCTCAAGCTGTGCTACCACAACCACGCTTTCGAGTTCGAGCCGATGGAAGGCACCACGCCGCTGGAAACTCTGATGAAAGAAACCGATCCCAAGCTGGTGGGGCTCGAAATGGATATATTTTGGGTGGTCACGGGAGGTCAGGATCCCAAGGCTTTGCTCAAGAAGTACGCAGGGCGCGTCAACCTGCTTCACTTAAAGGACCGTGCCTTGCCGGCCGCGCCGCACTACAACGAGGATGTCCCGCGCACCGACTTCAAGGAAGTCGGTCACGGCGCGATTGACATTCCGGGAGTCCTTGCGGTTGCGTCCGAGGTTGGAGTGAAGCACTACTTCGTGGAGCAGGACTCGACTCCGGGAGATCCGATCGTAAGCCTCAAGCAGAGCTACGAGTACCTCAGTACTCTGAAGTTCTGACGATTGGTCGTGGCACGCTCTCCGCGTCGGAGCAAGGCTGCGGCCTGTGGTCTGCAGTGGGAAAGGCCTCTGCCCCGTGAGCGCTAGCTTAAGGCAGGGGTCCTGTCGGAGCATCGATGCGTCACACGCTGGAGAATGCAAGGCTGGCCGGAACTTCAAGACTGCCTAGACCGGGAAGTCGAATCGGGCATCCACGGCCGACCCAGAGTGCCCGATTCGCGCTTCGACTCCATTAAGTTCGCTGTTACGGCTCGTTATGGTTACTGGGAGGGCCACCCTGACCTTTTCCCAATACTTCTGATTGCCACAGGTCCATCGACGACGGTAAGCACTTCGTCACCAAGATGTGTAATTGCGATATGCAAGTGCATGGTAGGAGATCCGTCGCTGAACACGAGTGTCATTGTGCCTGTACAATCAGCGTTCACTGTATAACTCCCCGTAGCGGGACGCCATTCTTCCACCGGTACACCTCCGTTGTGGACGACATGATCGACTTGGGTCAGGTTGCCATTGCCATCAAAATGCGTCATTGCTACACCCGCGATCGGTCCGATGTTCGCCGGCAAAGGGCTCTGAAGGATTTGGCCCGTAATTGTGAATCCATAATCACCTCGGATCGTTCCCAGCAAGCAGGCCGGGTCGGCGAACAGCTCGCTGCCGCCAGCCAACGCCACCAGAGCCAGAATGAGTCTTCCAAATAGTTGCATTCTTTCCTCCCTATCGATTAGGCAGCGTTTTCAAATCTGTAGATTTTCCGTCTGCCCGAAAACAAGTTAGAGCATCCCGATCCGGCTGTCGATGGTTTCTGAGTCTCCCGCATGTTGAATGTCTGTTATCAACAAAACCTTGAAAAATTAATGAGTTACGATGATATGTCTCTCGGCGGGCTGCATGGAGTTTGCCTCTTCCTTGGCTGCCGAGTGGCGGTACGCGAAAATGACAGGAGCCATGCCCGGCACCGAGGATCGTCAACGACTAATCTCGTTCGCAACGTTTCAGGTTGATCTCGGTACGGGCGAACTGCTTAAGCAGGGGCGCAAGGTCAAGTTGCAGGGGCAGCCGTTTGCGTTGCTGGCCTTGTTACTGGAACATCCCGGTCAGATTGTCACACGCGACGAGCTGAAGGATAGAATCTGGGGCAGTGAAACAGTTGGCGACTTCGACCGGGGGCTCAACCGTGCCGTAAACAAGATTCGCGAAGCCTTGGGCGATTCGGCGGAGTCACCACGGTACTTAGAGACGATTCCGCGACGTGGTTACCGGTTCATTGGTGTGATCCAGCCGGATCGAAACGTGGAGGCGGAGAGGATGCCGGCTTCTTTGCCGCCGGACCCGGTGCCCGCCGGTTCGATTTCGGGCAGCAGAGCCAGCACCGCCTACCGTTGGTCATCTGGCCGCAGGAGTCTCATCCTCCTGCTGGCCCTGGTGGCATTCGCTGCGGTTTGGCGATTTCGACAGACGCTCAACCCGTTCGCACCCGGGCACCAAGCCTCGCAAATCCACTCCATCGCCGTGTTGCCGCTGGAGAATCTGTCAAACGATGCCGGCGAGGAATACTTTGCCGACGGCGTCACCGACCAGCTCATCACGGATCTGGCAAAGTTCCGCCAACTGCGAGTCATCTCACGGACCTCTGTCATGCGGTTCAAGAAGAAGCGTGCCTCCCTTTCGGAAATTGCTGCGGCGCTTAAAGTGGACGCGGTGGTCGAAGGGACCGTCGTTCGTTCGAATCAAAAAGTCAGGATCACTGCTCAACTTGTCCAGCCCGGCGAAGAACGGCATCTCTGGGCGGAGACTTATGAACGGAAGCTCACGGACGTCATGGACGTTCAAGAAGAGATCGCAACGGCGATTGCGAAACAGATTCAGTTGGCCCTCCAGACGGAATCTCGTGGCGAACAGCAGCGTCCGGTGAGCGCCGCAGCTTACGACGAATACTTGAGGGGCCGTTTTTTCTGGGAGAGGAGAACGGAAAAGGGCGCATACGAGGCAATTCAGCATTTCAACCGCGCGACAGAACTCGAGCCGGACTACGCGGCCGCTTATGCTGGCATCGCAGATGCGTATTTCGTTCTGAGCTTGGATAGGGGTGTCTTGCCTCCTGCCGAGGGATTCCCGAAGGGGAAAGCTGCGGCACTCAAGGCTTTGCAGATTGACCCGTCGAACAGCGAAGCGCATGCCTCGCTCGCGTGGGAAAAGCTCTTCTACGAATGGGACTGGGCGGGAGCTGAGAAGGAGGCCAATTTAGCCATTTACCAGAATCCAAACAACGCTACCGCCCACCGCAACTACTCGCGCTACCTGGCATTAATGGGTCGCTTCGACGAGTCCCTGAAAGAGTCGAGGAAGACCCTGGAACTGGAACCGCTTGGTCCTTTTTCCGGAGGGAATCTGGCGTGGAATTCCTATCTGGCACGGCAGTATCCTGAAGCCGTAAAACAGAGCCAGGTGATGATCAATATGTACCCCACCATGACTGGCTTTTATAGTTTCCTAGGCTGGGCCAAGGAACAGCAGGGACAGTTCGCGGAGGCGATCGGCGCGTCTCGACAATCGGGTGATGTGGTCGACCTAGGCTACGCATACGCCCTGTCGGGGAATCGGGCGGAGACGACGAAGATCGTCGATCGGCTATCGAAGACCGCCTCGAAAACCTATGTGCCTGCTACCAGCTTCGCACTCCTGTATCTCGGTCTAGGTCAAAATGACGAGGGGTTCAAGTGGCTGGAGAAGGCGTATGCGGAACGCTCCCCCCACTTGGTCTACCTAAAGGTAGATCCTAAATTCGACAGGCTTCGCGCAGATCCAAGATTTGCTGAACTGTTGCGCCGGATCGGCTTTCCTGAGTAAATTCGCTGCCCGGAGCGTTTTGTCACCCGCTCTACAGAATGCGGTATGTCACATTCTGTGAGGCTTGGACGGATTGGGAACGATACGCGCATATCGTCTTTAATCCAATCAAGTGTGTAGCGATTCTTCAAACATCGCGGACACCGGGTTCTTAAATTGGCACACACCAAGCCTGAAAGCTTAGGTTAGCGCTCATGGGCCTCTGGCCTGGGTCTGCCGGCTTATCTTAACTGTTCTTGAGGCCCGGGCGTACAATGCACGTGGAGGAGTTGCATGTTCACTGCCACCGCTAATTTGATTCTGCCCAGCACTACCACCGGGTCGTTCCCGCGCCCGCGTTGGTACGACATCAGCATGTGGGGGAAGCCCCTGGATACGTGCATGCTCGACATACGCTTTCGGGAGAAGTTTCAAGACGCGATGGCGGTGCTGATCAGCGACCAGGAACGCGCCGGCCTCGATATACTCACGCACGGCGACCTGCATGTCGACGAAGACCTTGCGGGCCGGGCCTGGCATCATTACCCACTGCAGCGCTGGGCCGGTTTCGAAGGCGACTACCTTCAGCCTGAGGAAACCACGGCGCCCTGGCTGCACTACCCGCCCGGGACGCTGCTGAACGAAATCTACACCGGTTGGCGCTGGCCGCACGTGGTCGACAAAATCGAGCACCGCCCGCTGGACTACCCGAAGCTGTGGCGGTTGGCACAAGGCCGCACAAGCAAGCCGGTGAAGTTCGGCACCTGTTGCTCTCAGGTGATGGCGCTGTTCCTCGACATCCACACGCCAAAGTACAAGGACAAGCGCCAGATCATTTGGGACATGGCCGAGGCGATGAACAAAGAGCTGCTGGCGCTGCGCGACGCCGGCTGCCGTTGCATCCAGATTGAAGAACCCACCTTCCATTTCATGGCCAACACGTACGGCAAGGACCATGCCGAAGTGAAGTTCATGATTGACGCCTTCAATCGCGAAGTGCAGGGACTCGACGACGTGGAGCTTTGGATTCACACCTGCTGGGGAAACCCGAACATGCAGCGAGTGATGGAAGACACCAGCTACGCCAACTCCATCGAAATCTATCTGGAGCGCTGCCGCGGCGACGTGTGGACGCTGGAGATGAAGGACCGCAACCAGAAGGATCTGGAACTCTTCGAACCGTTCAAGAACGATCTGAAGAAGAAGATCTGCATCGGTGCGGTGAGCCATCGCACGCTGCAGGCGGACCGTCCGGAAGATGTGGCGGGCGAGATTCGTAAAGCGCTGAAGTATATTCCAGCGGAGAAGCTGATTGTCTCAAGCGACTGCGGCTTCGGACGCCAGGGTTGCAACCGCGACATCGCCTTCTACAAAGCCAGTTCTATTGCGCAGGGCTGCAACATTGTGCGCAAGGAGCTCGGGGTGCCGACGACGTACGTGCCCGCGACGGATCCGAAGTTGCAGATCGACGTTGTGCCGGGACGGTAGCGCCGGAGGTCCGGGCCGCTCCGCTCGCCCCGAAATCCATATAGAGTGTTTGTATGAGCACAGATCTGGTGGTTTTGGGCGATTCGGTGATGTGGGGGCAGGGTCTGCTCGACGAACACAGGTCGGCGACCCTGGTAGCAACTGGACTGAGTGCGCAGTTCCCTGGCATAACGCCGGTGATTATGGCGCATTCCGGGGCTGTCATCGGCCGAAAGGCGAGTTGTGCCACCACCACGTTCCCTGGTGAGGTCCCTGAGCATTGTCCCAGCGTTCTGCAACAGATCGACGCCTACACCGGTGATCCCCTGGCTGTGCCGGTTGTTCTGGTCGACGGCGGTATTAACGATATCGACGTCCGCACCATTCTCAATCCCTTCACGTTGCCTGGTCACCTGGCCAGTGATATCCAGGAATATTGTTACGAGGATATGGGTTATCTGTTAATCCAGGTAAAGGCACGCTTCTCCCACCCAGATACAAAGATCGTGGTCACGTCCTACTTTCCAATCCTTAGTTCGTTAAGTAACCTCGATCGGTTGGCGCAGTTCATGGAATTCATGGGTTCTCCACTGCCGCAACTTGCGTTCGCAGGTCCGATGGTGCATGGCAACCCGATTGTCGACAAGATCGTCGAGCTGTGCACGCAGTTCTGGAACGAGTCGAACCAGGCGCTCTCGAAGGCTGTGAGTGACGTTAACATCGGCACTGGTCCTCGCTGCTCTTTTGCGAATGTGCCATTCACGGCGAACAACAGCGTCTTCGCTCCTGACGCATGGCTTTGGGGGATTGGCCCTGCGCCTGATTTCGCGCCCGAAGACGAGGTAGCAGGCTCCCGACGACCACAATGCGACCTCGTGCATCCGGGCGACTGGTTGGCCCGAGAGCAGTGCTATCGGGCGTCGGCCGGCCATCCCGCTGTAAATGGGGCGCTGCAATACGCGCAGGCGATCCTCAAACTGCTGTAGGGCGCTCCTGCGACGGCCCGAGCAACCTTCGCATCGTATAGCATAAACTCTCGGTATGAACTATTACGGCGCACAGGAACTAGCGGCGAGTTTCCGCACGGTCCGGAAGAACACGTTAGTCATCGCGAACGACATCGGGGAGCAACACTACGGATTCCGCGCGACGCCGGAGACGCGAACGGTCGGACACACGCTGGTGCATATTGCACAGATCTACAAGCTTCAAGATCAGGTACACCGCGTCGAGCGCCGCACGACGCTCGAGGACTTCGATTTCCCAGGCTTCTTTGGCCCCATCCTTGCCGAGGAGCAGACGCCGCGCACCAAAGCGGAGATCATCGCCCTGCTGAAGGGTAGCGGAGAACGTTTCGCTTTATGGCTCCAGAGCTTATCCGATGAGTTTCTGGGTGAACGCGTCATGATGCGAACCGGCATGACTCCGCCCTTCAAAACGCGCTTTGAGATGATCCTGGGCGTGAAGGAGCATGAGATGCATCACCGCGGCCAGTTGATGTTGCTGGAACGCATGGTCGGCGTGGAACCGCATCTCACCCGCGAAGGGCGCGCCTTTCTGGCCGCCGCGATGGCCGCGAAGCAATAAGTTCTCAAGTTCCCTTCGCACAGTCCGGGTGCTTTCCGTGCCCTGAATGTTTTGGTGACCTTTAACTTAACCAGTTGCAAGCAGGGAATCAGCATCTTCTGCTTCGGCATCGTGCCCTCATGTTAACGCAGGGGCGGCACGTAGCAAGGTGAACACGCCGATGCCCCCCGGCCGCCGCAGTGCGTTGGTTAGGAGCGAAAATAGAAAAACGCCATGGAGGCCAAAACACATCGCCCGACCTGGCTGACTCTGCTGGCTTTCGCGATTATCTATTTTGTCTGGGGATCCACATTTCTCGCCATTCGCATTGGCGTCCACGAAGTTCCGCCGTTCCTTCTGGCCGCGATGCGTTTCCTGGTAGCGGGACTCGCCCTGTATTGCTGGATGATTGCAAAGGGAGAACGCTCGCCGAGCGGACGCCAATGGAGGTCAGCATTCCTGGTTGCTTTCCTGATCTTCGTCCTCGACTACGGACTGTTGTTCTGGGCCGAGCAGCGTGTGCCTTCAGGCATTGCCGCCGTCATGATGGCAACCATCCCGGCGTTCATGGCGCTGTCGGAAATCATTTTCCTGCGAACACAGAAACTCACGGTTCGCTTGGCTCTGGCACTCTTAATTGGGATCGGCGGGGTGGCCGCGCTGATGAGCCGTTCGCTGAATCTGGGAGGGGCGCCGATCGACACAGCCGGCGCGGTGGCGCTCATCATCGCATCGATGAGCTGGTCGGTATCGTCTGCGCTTACGCGGAAGTTGCCGCTACCATCGTCCAAGGTGATGAGCTCGGGCGCGCAGATGCTCGCCGGAGGAGTGCTGCTGGCTCTCACGGCGGGCGCACTGGGAGAGTTTCGTAACTTCCATCCTGGAAGCGTCTCACGCGGACCGTGGGTCGCGCTGCTCTACCTGATTGTCGCGGGCTCCATTATCGGGTTCACCGCTTACGTCTGGCTGATTCATCATGAATCGCCGACGAAGGTCGGGACCTACGCGTATGTCAACCCGGTGGTGGCCGTGCTGGTTGGGTATTTCCTTGGCGGCGAAGCGCTCGGCCAGCGAACGCTTCTAGGATCGCTGTGTGTACTGATCAGCGTGGCGGTGATCACGACGACACGAGTGAAGAAACCGCTGCCGGCACTCGCTGCAAAAGATACGGTGTAGCTAGCCGGAGGCACTTACGTCAGCTTTCGTTGCTAGATTCCAGCGTTATTACTACTTTCCCTCGAGCGTGTCCTTGTTCCAGATAGCGGATCGCTTCTGGGACTTCACTCAGCTTGTAACGCCTGTCGATGACCGGTGTGACCTTTCCCGCTTTCATGAGATCGTGCATGAGCGTCAGGTCCTCTTTGCTATTCTTCGCCAGAAGCGAGAAAAAGTTCTGGCCCACGAGGCGCGACAACAATGGTGCCGTGATCGAGCGGGCCAAGGCGCCGATCATCCACCGACCGGTCGGTCCGCCGGCCGCGACGTATACGCCCTTGGGAGTCAAGATGCGCCGGTATGCCGACAAAGAATGGTTACCCATGCAGTCGAGAATCAAGTCGTAACATTGCCTACTCTTAGTGAAATCCTCTTGGGTGTAATCGATGACGTGATCCGCGCCGATGGATCGGACCATCTCCACATTTCTGGTACTGCACACGCCGGTCACATCCGCGCCGAACCACTTGGCGATCTGCACAGCGAACGTACCTACGCCTCCCGCCGCACCGTTGATCAAGACCTTCTGCCCCGCCTGAATGTGTCCCTTGTCGCGAAGAGCCTGTAATGCGGTGTACGCCGCCACAGGTGTGGAAGCCGCTTGCTCAAAGGTAATGTTGCCAGGCCTCGTTACCAATGTCGATTCAGAAGTACAGACATATTCGGCGAAGGCGCCACGGCACGAGCCGAACACCCCGTCGCCTGGCTTGAACCGAGTCACATTCTTGCCGACCGCGTCGACTTGGCCGGCCACATCCACGCCGAGCCGCGTGACCTTTGGTTTGCGTGGCCCTGCCATGAGACGGATGAGGTACGGCTCGCCCCGCATGAAGTGCCAGTCCAGCGGATTGACGGAGGCAGCCCGAACCCCTATCAAGACTTCATCATCCTTGGGAACTGGCTTCTCGACGTCGGTGATTTGGACAACGCTAGGGGGTCCGTATCGGGTATAGATTGCGGCTTTCATTGGCGTTTCTCTGTGGCGCCGGCGCTGCTTTCATTTTTGCGCGTTCACGCCCATGACGATGAGCGAGGCGCAAGTAGTCATTGGCCGGTGGGAGACTTAACGATACAGCGAAAAGGGATGCCGGGGCGAGGAAAACGCTCATCAGCTGGCACATTCAGGTGGCTGTGGTGTCTTAGTTAATGGCACACCCACAAAATGAGAGGGCTCACGTTCGGGAAGGTGACCGGGTACGTTCTTCTGCTGTGTATGTTCTGCCTCGTGGCGGCGTACCAGTTGCGGATCTCCTTGGATACAGTCAAGATCGAACGGACGTGGAGTTTCTTCTTGCCCTTCCTGGTCGAGCCGTTCACGAATCGTCTTTATGCAGTAGAAAGGTTCAGTTGGGAAGAGGGTGAGCCGGCAGATGTAGCCAATCCTCAAGCACTTCACAGAGGCGATGAACTCATTCTGGTGAATCGCGAGCCATTCCACGGGATGTCTACATACCTTCTTCAGCTATTCGCTTCCCGCCATCAGGCACCCCCTCAACCTCCGGCTTTCAACCAGAATCCATTCACTTCGACGGTTCGCGCCGGCGACGGCCGAATCCATACGTTTGTGATTGGGTTTCCGCATTGCAGCTGTGAAATTCCCACTATGTTGGAGGCGTCGACTTTCTGGATTGCGCCACAGATGTTCTGTGTCCTACTAGGCTTCCTTGTGGTTTGTTTGAGGCCAAGAGCGTTGTTGGCTTGGGCATTTCTGGGAACCGCCCTGTCGTTGTCTCAACTGCAATTCTGGCCCGATTGGTCCTCAGGCTTTCAGCAGACTGCGACTCCAATGATCTGGGCGGACTGGTCCCGCGTACCGGCGGTTGCCTATCGATCGTATATCCAACATGCGTGGCCGGCCGCGCTCCTTCTTGCATCTGCGTACTTCTATCGATCTCGTAGGGGCGCCTATCGCGCGGCGCTGGTTGTTGCTGTGGGATTCCTCGTCTACGCAGCAATTGAAGCGTTGCTGGAGGTCTCATGGTCAGAGAACTACCGAGTCCTGGCGTGGTTGTATCGACTCACAGAGCAATATAGGACCGAGTTGATGATGGCGGCGATGGTGGGAGTTGCCATTGTTGCTTGGCTTTTGAATCGCTTGTTAGGGATTGCCGTTGGGGCGATCGGGCTCTTGGCGGCCGGGGTACTTTACCGGGAACCGTCGTTGATTACCGGAGGACGCTGGACCACATACGCCGACAGCATTCGTCGCTTTGAGCCGACAATCCGCGCCGTTCACAACACACCAGCATTCGTTGCGCTGCTGTTCACAGCGGGGTGTTTGCTAACGGGTTTAATCGTCGTCCGGCGAAGGGTGGGTTTGATCGAAGCGGCCGGCATTGCGCTTTCGGTACCTCTGTTTGTTCATGTGGGGGGGCAGTTTG
>JBAUOG010000976.1:0-3539 GCA_049579625.1 Bryobacteraceae bacterium | reverse complement strand
AACGCCAGGAGAGTGAAGAAGATGAAGGGGGGAATTTCCTGCGAGTCGTAATACGCGCCCCAGATCCAGAGGACGGGCTTGCTAAGAACGTGTCCTTCCGGCAGGCGTGAAGAATCTTTCAATTCGGACCGGCCAGGGGCGGCAATCACGGAGAGCGGAGCTTGGCCGACGCGTACGCGGCACTGTCGGTGAGTCGTTGGCAGCGATCACTTCGCAAAGTGCTTTTGCAGCGCCGCCAGTTCCCCATCGTAGATGAACCCCACGCGGTCGTTCTTGGTCATTGCGGCACACCACGCCACCACCTGATTTGGTGGCAGGTCGCTCTTTTTGAGGGCTTGGACGAGCGCCGCGATACATTCTTCGATTTCCTGAGTCATCAATCCTTCGTCGCTCATCTCGACTTGGTAGCTTCCCTGCTTCATCAACTCCAGCGACAGCTCCATTGCCGAGCGCAAGTCTCCCGAATCGATCAGGCGGCCCAGGTTCCGTTTCACCTCGGCATAGGCTTCGTGGTCATAGTCGAAGTTGTAGTTGATGTCCCGTTTGTCGAAGTAGGTCGCGTCGGCGATCGCTTGGCGCGTCGCTGCGACAATCTCTTCGGGCGAGGATTCCAGCTCGACTTGCGCAGCCAAGCGGCGGAGAAGACGGCGGTTCTCGTCCGCCAGTTCTACAAGGATGTCAAGCAGTTCGTCTTTCGTTCGCTGCGCCAATGCCTTGCGCAGACGTTGGACAAGATCGACTTTCTTGACGACTTTCTTCGAACGGCGTTTGGCCATGTCTCATTCCTTCCAGCGTCTGCCGGTAATTCCAGGGCATCCAGTCCCGCGGGTTCGCGGAAAGCTCCTCCGCGTGGCGATCCAATTCGCTGAGGTAATCGAAGGCGCTGGCCCCGCAGAGTTGGCACGTGTAGATCAGGCTCATGAAGACATCGCCCACATGAGCGCCGTGGCAGGTCTTGTAGAACAAGGCGTTCTTGCGATGCAGGATCGCCTTCTTCAATGCCCGTTCACAGACATTGTTGTCCAACGGCGCGCCGGCCATGCGCAAGAAAAGCGTCAGCTTCTCCCAGTGCTTCCGCAGGTAGCAGATGGCTCCGCCCAGCGCCGAGTTCGGTTCCACCCGCCGCTCATCGAACTGCCGGGCAAGCCAGGCATGGAGTGCCTCCATGGCCGGGCCGCTCTCGGCCTGATGAAAAAGCAAACGCTCCGCGGGCGAGAGGTTCCGCTCTCGGGCCGTCGCGTCGTTGCGGTAGACAACCGCGAGCGCCTCCAGCACATGCCGGCATTCCTCGGGAAACCGCTCCGCCACTTCCACGAACTGCCGCCGGCCATGTGCCAGACAGTTGGCCAGAATCGTCTCCAGCTCCGCCGGCGCGTTGCGCGACAGCGCATCGCACATCTGGATGGGTGCGGTCAACTCGGCCGCGCGCCGCGCCAACACGTCCTTTAGATTCTCGCCCGCATGTCGGCGGCCGCTGAGGAACAAGGCGATCTTGTGGCCAAGGCTTCCGCTTGCCGCCGGCATCGACACGATGCCGGAAGTGAACGTGCCCGTACGCTGCGGCTCGTTCTTCGCCCGGCCTGCGGCGGAGTCTTCCGTCAACGCCTCTTGTCGGGCGCCTTGTTCCATCAGTTCCAGGATTTTGATCGTCGTGTCGTCGTTGTGCACCACCTCTCCCTGGGCCGCTTGCCGCACGAGTTCCTCGAAGACCGGCTCGGCGCGCTCGGCATGGGCCTCGACGATGTCCCACTGCGTCGAGGCCGGCAGGGGAATGCCCAGTCCTTGTTGCAGGTTCTCGGTCCGGTTAAACGGCATGCCGGTGCCGTATTTCAGCAGGGCAATCATGCTTCCGGCCGTGGCGTCGTACTTCTCCGTGCATGCGCACGCGGGCGCTTCGGCGGTGAACACCGCGCCGCAAAGACTGCAGCGCAGCTTCTGCAGATAATAGATCTTGGCTCCGATGGGCGGCTGGCCGGTCAAGCGCACGAGCACCCCTGGCCGGCTCTGGTAGATCGTGCCGTCTTCACACTTCGGGCAGGGATCGCCCGCGGCAAGCGATGCCAGAGGCACTTCGATCTTCTCGGCGCCCGGATAGTCGTCGGCCCCGTTGCGGCCGTGGCCTTTGGCCGCCGCGACGGAATCGTCCTTGGCCTCCGCTCCTGAAGGGCTGTTCGAAGACGACTGGGCAACGGTATCGCCGCTGCCAGCCGCGCCGTCCGGCGGCGACGGACTCTCCCCCGGCGCGCCGGGGCTGCCGGCGACCGCGGCGGTCTTTTCGGTCTTGGCGCCGAAGAGCATCTTCCGCAGTTTCGCAATGCTGGTGTTCTTGTCCTCGACCAACTCGGTAAGATAAGCGTAAGCGTCGGCCACCGCTTTGAGCACGTCGGCATCCCGCGCGCTCAACTTCTCCGCGGCGTGTCGCAGGGCTTCTTCCAAGCTGGTCATCTCGACCTCGCAGAATGTCGGTGGCGTTCGCTTGGACATGAGAATACCAGCTACGGCTGCCGTTGAAAAGCATCGCGCGTTTCACGCGCGTGACAGCATTACCGCGAAGCGCCCAGCGGTGCAAGAGCGATTCACAGGAATGCTCGTCTCAATCCGCCGGTCCGACCGGCCGCCACACGGGCGCCGCTTGCGTCGCTTCCGGATTGCCGGCCGAAAGAAGAACCTGCAATTGATGGGCTGCCAGCGTTCGTGCCACTGCGGTCCCGCACCTTGGCCACCAGCGGAACTTGCCGCTGGACAAGCGCTTATGGCATAGCCAAAACCCTTGGCCATCGTAAACCAGGATCTTCAGCGCCGTCGCCGGCCGGTTGCGGAAGACGAAGACCCAGCCGCCGAACGGGTCGTGTCGAAGCACGTCTTTGCAGACTTGGGCCAAGCCGTCGATTCCTTTGCGAAAATCGGCCGGCTGGAATGCCACCACGATCCGCATCTGCGGCGTGATCTGGATCATAACGCGTTAACCCCAAAAGCTGCGGCCCAGCGCCGCCAGGTCCGGTGCGGGAAAACCCTTCAAGTGAACGCGCATCGTCGAACCGGCGGCGTCTTCCCATTCCACCGTGCATTCGCCAAGACTGGCCGGCGCGAGCGGCGACAATTCGAGGAAGTTCCCTTGCGACAATCCCTGGGCGCCGGCAGACGCTTGTTCAAGGCGTTCCTTGAGAGAGTAATAATCGACACGCAGCGCCTTGGCGGTCCGGCAAACTCCGTGGCTGCCGGCCGCCTTCACCGCGGCGGCCCAAAGCGAATCGGAAATCCGCGCCCGCTCTGGATGCGTGCGACGCCATTCCTCGAACCGTTGCCGCACCCGCTCCAGATCGGCCGGAAGGTCACGTGTCTCTTTGCTGCTCATCGGCTGTTCTCCACAAAATCGTGAGTTCAGCCTACGATAGCACAAGTCTCAAAACGATTCATTCACGCTTGCCGAAAGGACACGATCTCCGGACTCCGCCTGCTATTCGCGATTACCTCAGCTTCTCGGCCATCCGACTCTACCAGACCTGCCCGCTGAAGTATTACTTTCGCTATGAAATGGG